>NZ_LZHC01000062.1:0-306930 GCF_001690535.1 Gilliamella sp. Bif1-4
ACTAAAACACATAAATAGTTCCAACGTTGCTTAACTTGAATATACGTTAAATCCGCAACAACAATTTGTTTTTTATCACCTACATCAAATTGTCGTTGCAGGTGATTTTCTGTGGCGGTTTCATTCACTTCCGTATTGTGAGATTGATAACGTTTAACGGTGTATTTTGATACCAGCAATAAGGCTTTCATCACCCGAGCAATGTAACGGCGTGACACCCAAATATTCTCTTTCTGTAAATCAAAACGAATTCGTCTTGTACCATAAGACTGATAGCTCTGATTAAATAGCGTTACGATTTTATCGGCATAAAGCCCTACTGATTTTTGTCTATTCAATTTACACTGATAATAAGCATAATGTCTTGATAATCCTAAATATTGACATAGCTTTGTTATGCTATAACGATGTCGATTTGCTTTTAGGATAGCGATTTTCGCCCTGTTATCAGTGCTGCTTGCTTTAGAATATCGTTTTCCATACGGAGTTGTTTAAGCTCTTTACGCAACGCGATTAACTCTTGTTCTTGTGGACTGCGATTATCTTTTGTTTTAAATGAGCCGCTTTGGCTTGCTTGCGTTATCCAACGGTCCAAAGCTGATGGTGTCAAATCATATTCGGCAACGATTTCACTACGTGATTTACCATGTTGATAAAGACTGACCATTTGGTGTTTAAAATCATCTGTGAATGTTCGTCTTTTGCGTTTAATCTTATTCATATTTGTTCCTTTTTTAGTTGTGATAAGTTTACCTTACCCCTTAAAAAAGTTGTATGATTTAGTGTAGCCTATCCACATACAAAAAGGGGTATGAATATCATCCTAATGAATCACATACAATAAATGCACCGCAGAATAATCTACATCATATAAAATGGAAAGATTGGAGTCTAGGTAAAAAATCGGGTGGAACAGGACATATATTTTATGAATAAAAAATTACTAACCATTGATGAAAAAAAATATCCTATTGCATGGAGATTTAATTCTAAAGATTGCTTGTTATCTTCTGATGAAAAAAGAAAGATTGTTTTTCTTGATACAGAAGAGTCTAGTCACTTTTGGGATATGATATTCCCATTTGATCATTTAATAAAAATGGATCCATCATTTTTTTCTACCATCGAAAAAATTAATTTAGATTTTAGTTGTCCTAAGGAGTCTTCTTTATTCTTTAAAAAAAAATTAACAGACATTTCACTTGTTTTTTTCTTTTGGGGTAAAAAAGCAAGTGCGATTATACCTACGGATATTTTTGTAAAATCATGGAGTGATTTTTTTTATCCCAGCGATGAAACAAGCATTCTTTTTATTGCTAATAGGAATAAAATGATTTTTTCTTACGAAGAAACATTTTTTTACGTAGATATATTACATTGATAAAAAACTAGAAAAGAGCAACTTGTGATATTCCAACTTTATTTTAGCAATTTATTATTAATGAAAACTGAAATCTAGATGTACTAACTATGGGATAGTTACAGTAAAATGACACATATCACTTATTTTAAGATAAAAATCAATTATGAAATTTATTTATAAAAATAATAAAACATAGGTATATTTACTCAACTGGACCCGTTCAATCTTTACCAGTATGCGCCTAATACATTAACTTGGGTAGATCCGTGGGGGCTAATGAAATGTGGCATTGCTGATTCTGTTAAATGGAAAGGCTTTAATCCAAAGAAATAATTCATTAACAGGTAAAACTGGATTACAAGGACATTATGAAAAACATGGACATGAATTTGGCAATATTAATCAAAATCAATACCTAAATCCGGATCTGTTGTACTGACTTTGACATTCTTGTATTTCTCTACCGTTGATGGATTGATTAAGCGCATCAATATATTGACTGGGCTCAACAATACGCGGCTTGCCTTTATTGGCATTTGCTTTCAGGTGAGTACTGTTCGTATATAAAACCCGACCACTTATCAACCCTTTGGCAATGGCCTGCTCAACAATATTATCAAAAATCTGTTGATAGATTTCACTGTCATTAAACCGACGGCGACGATTTTGGCTGAGTGTTGAGGCGTCAATCACTTTTTCGGTTAATCCCATTCCCAGAAACCAGTGGTCAGCTAAATTGACCTGAATTTCCTAAACCAGACGATGCTCACTGGGGATACCGAAAAGATACCCCAATAGCATGATTTTTAATAGTCTGACCGGATCTTCTGCCAGACGACCGTTATTAGGGCAATAAAGAGGTGCTACCGCTTCTTGAATAAATTCAAAATCCATGACTTTAGCTATTTTACGAACAAGATGATTTTCAGGGACAAGCACATTTAGCGAGATTTGCTCTATTTTTTCTGGTGTCGCTGGAGTTGGTTTTTTAGCATAGAAGAATTCCTCTTATAATGGACTCCTCTCTAGAAGCTTTGCATTAATAATGCCAGTTTTCGTTTAAGTTGTAATCCGCCCCAACTTGTGCAGCAAGTCTCCAAAAACTATCAAGATCTAAGCCATGAAATTCTGCTTTTTTAGCTTCACCACTGAGCTTTTCGTCAAAAAAGAAAGTATAGTTAAGACCAAGTCCAACATAATATTGGAATTCATAATTAGAATCAAGTGGGTACCAAACCGCGTTTAATGTTGGTGGTAGATGTCTAATTTTACCTAAATGCGCACCAGCAAGACCTGTTGAATTACCTCGACCTAACTTAAGCTGATGGATAAAAGGCGTAGTAGCTAACAATTCGACACCAACATTATCAGTAACCATATATTGGAAGTTTAATCCAAGTTGGGGGGTGTTATCTGCTTTTGCTTTTAGATCGCTTTTACTCCACCAACTTTAATATGATCAATTTTATCTTGAAGATCAACATAAATTGGTGCTCCACGGATAATAATTTCATTTGCTGTATGAGCATAAGCCAAAGAGTTTACTAATCCCATTGAGATAAGCATTGTAATTGATGAAACTTTTATTTTTGCCTCCAAAGTTAAATTGTGAATTATAGACAATAAGTTTTAGTTAGATAAATGGTGTTAATTTTATAAATATTTTTTTTAATTATAATGCTAAATTTGATATTTATTAGATTTATATCAAAATATCCGGATAAATAAAATCAAATTGATAATTTGCATTATTAATCTATTTTATATATAATAAACGGAAATATTTAAGTGGGTTGTTAGCTCAGTCGGTAGAGCAGTTGACTCTTAATCAATTGGTCGCGGGTTCGATCCCCTCACAACCCACCATTCCTCTTATTTAAACTCTCATTTAATTTCAAAAAAATATTATAATATAAATAGTTAAGCTAAAAATCATTTTCATTAAATTGCACTGAATTGCGTATACATTTGTATACAACCCTTTTGGGATAAGTTAGCTAGTAATAAACTAACTGATATCAAAAGAAAAAATTATGAAATAATAAAATTTTATAGTTTACTTTTTTATAAAAAATGAGTCTAAAATTTAGTAGTTTAGATATTTACTGATTTGTCACATCTCAATTCAAAGTTCGTATCACTCTTTTTGGTTTTCCCATTCGTTTGTGGACAGGCGGGTTTGGTGAATTTTTGATTAATACGATGGTTATGACACGTTTTAACAAACAGGTGTTCACTTGTGCCTTGATATTCACATCCATTGTCGGAATAAACACATTCAGTGGTATAAGGACACAGGGCTAACACATCGTTTTGTAAAAACTGTGCTGAGCTAAATTGGGATTTAGCAGGGTAAATACCGGCAGCTCACGTGAAAAATCATCAATGCCAACAAATAAATATTCTCTAGTTTGCTGTTTTGTTTCATTTTTAAGTAAAGGTAAACGTTTGGTATCAACGTGTAGCATTTCACCAGGATAGGTTTTGTTATTGCGTTTAGCTTGCCGTCTTAATTTATCTTCAATCGATTTTTCGACTTTAACCAGACGTTTAATTCCATAACGAATGGTTTTATAACGTACATTCTTACTGGTTAATGGAACAAAAAGCTTCAATCGGGCTTTCTTTAGTACGTTATAAATGGTAGGACGATTGACCATAAAGTGTTTAGCCAAATCAGTGACCGTTATTTTCTCTTTATGATATAAACGCCATAATTCTTGTCTGTGATAAGGCGTTAGTTTTGTTTTCTTATATATATTCATTACCGTAGTTTCTCAAATTACTGTAAACAATGCTAGGAACTCTTACTGGCATATCAGCTTTATTACGTAATATAGCGATGTTATTAATTTCAAATCTATAAATAAAATATAAAACCATCCTACTTAATTTTTTAGCTTTTATTGCGATTGTTTTATGAACAGATATTATTTGCCATAAACATTTGATACTATTTAATCAATACAATTAAATAGACTATAACGATTTATTATTTCGTTAAGATTTTTTATAGATCGTTTAAAAAAATAAGGTGTTATATGAAAAACATAAGCAGGAAATGGATCATTATTGTAGTTGTTATTATTTCTATAATTTTTATTTTATGGCAGCAATTAAAACCCGATGGATATGGTTCAGATTTTATTAGTGGCAACGGACGTATTGAAGCGACTGAAATCAATATTTCAGCTAAATTAGCCGGTAGAATAGAAAAAATTAGTGTTGATGAGGGCGATTTTGTTAAAACCGGTCAAGCTTTAGTCGTCATGCAAACTGATACCTTACAAGCACAACTTAATGAAGCCCAAGCACAATATCGCCAAGCGGTTAGCAATGAAGCAAGTGCTAAAGCACAAGTGGCATTAAAAATGAGTGATAAAGTCGCAGCACAAGCAGGTGTAAGCCAAAAGGAAAGTGACTTAGATATCGCCTCAAAACATCTACAACGAACTACTGCCCTATATCAAAAAGGTGCAATATCTATTCAACAATTTGATGATGATACTGCTAAAGTAAACAATGCTAAAGCAGCACTAGATTCTGCCAAATCACAAGTTACTGCCGCTGACGCAGCGATTGCAGTGGCCGAAGCTGGTGTTGATAGCGCCACATCGGCAATCAATGTTGCAAGTGCTAATATTAGAAAAATTCAAGCTGATATTGATGATAGTACTTTAAATGCCCCTGTTGACGGTCGTATTCAATACCGAATTGCACAATTAGGTGAAGTTTTACCTTCAGGTGGAAAAGTATTAAATTTAGTTAATTTATATGATGTTTATCTCACATTCTTTTTACCTGAAACAGTTGCAGGTAAAGTGGGTATTGGTGATGAAGTGAGATTGATTTTAGATGCACTACCAGATAAAGCAATTTCTGCCAAAATATCGTTTGTATCAAGTGTTGCGCAGTTTACGCCTAAAACAGTTGAAACTAAAGATGAGCGTCAAAAATTGATGTTTAGAGTAAAAGCGCAATTAAGCCCTGAATTATTAAAATGCTTTATTAATCAAGTTAAAACAGGCTTACCAGGCGTAGCTTGGGTAAAACTTGATTCAAAAGCTCCGTGGCCGTCTGGTTTATCTGATGTTGCAAAATGTCCAACAAAATAATTGGAGATAGCAGATGTCAGAATCCGACAATAAGGATTTAGCTTTATCAACCGAAGCTAAATCGCTTGATGATGCAGTGGTAAAAATTAGTGATGTATCGTTGCATTATAAAAAGAACCTTGCTCTTGATAATATCACTTTAGCTATACCACCAAGATGTATGGTTGGATTGATAGGACCAGACGGTGTTGGAAAATCAAGTTTATTATCATTAATTGCTGGTTCGCACGTTATTCAAGATGGTTTAGTATATGTACTTGACGGCGACATGAAAGATAAAACACACCGTAAAAATGTTTGCACACGTATTGCTTATATGCCGCAAGGGTTAGGCAAAAACCTTTATCCTACTTTATCCGTTGAAGAAAATTTGCAATTTTTTGCTCGTCTGTTTGGTAATGATGCGGCCGAGCGTCGTCGCCGTATTGATGAATTAACGCGTAGTACTGGATTATACCCATTTTTATCAAGACCAGCAGGGCGACTATCTGGTGGTATGAAGCAAAAAGTTAGCTTATGTTCGGCTTTAATCCACGATCCTGATTTGTTAATTCTTGATGAACCTACAACTGGGGTGGATCCACTTTCCAGAGCCCAATTTTGGCAGTTAATTAACAAAATTCGTAAACAAAGACCACAAATGAGTGTGATTGTTGCAACAGCCTATATGGACGAAGCACAAAATTTTGATTGGTTGGTGGCGATGTATGGCGGTAAGATTCTTGAAACTGGCACACCAAAATCCTTACTAGCTAAGACAGGAAAAGATAATTTAGATGATGCATTCATTCAGCTAATGCCAGAAAGTGCTAGACAAGGTTATCAAACTGTCGAAATTCCACCTTTAGATCTTAATAAAGATTTGCAAACAGCCATAGAAGCAAAAGATTTAACTAAACAATTTGGTAATTTTATCGCAGTTGATCATGTTAATTTTTCAATTAAACAAGGTGAAATATTTGGCTTTTTAGGTTCAAATGGCTGTGGTAAATCAACCACCATGAAAATGTTAACGGGTTTATTACCGATTTCATCAGGAGAAGCATGGTTATTTGGTAAACCTGTTGATGCTAGTGATATTAACGTTAGGCGTCATTTGGGGTATATGTCTCAGGCATTTTCTTTATATAGTGAGTTAACGGTCAAACAAAATTTAGTTCTACATGCACGCCTGTTTGGTATTGAAGAAAGTAAAATACCTGCCCGTGTTGAAGAATTACTAAAACGTTTTGGTTTAGAACAAGATGCAGAAAATCTACCCGATAGCTTACCTTTAGGGGTAAAGCAACGGCTTTCATTGTCAGTTGCTGTTGTGCATAATCCACAAATTCTTATCCTTGATGAACCAACATCCGGCGTTGACCCCATTGCTCGAGATGATTTTTGGCGTTTAATTATCGAACTGTCTAGAAAAGATAAAGTAACGGTGTTTATCACAACTCATTTTATGAATGAGGCTGCAAGGTGTGATAGAATTTCGTTAATGCATGCAGGCAAAGTATTAGCAAGCGATACACCTGATCACATTATTAGCTCTAAAAATGCTAAAACATTAGAAGAAGCCTTTATTAGCTATCTTGTTGATGCTGGGGCTGATGATAGTAATGCAGGAGATCACCCTATTAAACCACCACAAGAATCCTCCATTCAAGCAACAAAAACTTTACAAAATCATTACGTTCAAGGGTTTAGTCTTAACCGTATGATAGGTTGTCTATGGCGTGAAACACTTGAGTTATCTAGAGATCCTTTACGAGCATTATTAGCGTTATTAGGTTCAGCAATTTTAATGTTAGTTATGGGATATGGTATTACGATGGATGTTGAAGATCTGAATTTTGCTGTGCTTGATCGAGATCAAAGTGTAATTAGTCAAAATTATATTCTTAATGTATCGGGCTCTAAACGTTATTTTATTGAAAGAGTGCCAATTACAGATTATAACGATATGGATGCGCGGTTAAAAAGTAATGAAATCGCTTTAGCAATTGAAATCCCTCCCAATTTTGGTCGAGATATACAACGAGGTGCTCCTGTTGATATTGCTATTTGGATTGATGGGGCAATGCCGCTACGAGCTGAAACAATTAAAGGTTACGTTCAAGGAATGCATCTTGCTTGGCTAAGTGATAAAGTAAAAGAAATAACTGGGAAATCATCAACTAGCCTAGCAAATATCGAAACAAGGTATCGATATAATCCTGATATTGAAAGCTTACCTTCTATGGTACCGGCTGTAATACCAATTTTATTATTGATGATTCCATCTATGCTGGCGGCTTTATCGGTTGTGCGTGAAAAAGAGATGGGTTCAATTATCAATTTATATGTAACTCCAGTAACTAAAGCTGAATTTTTGCTAGGTAAACAAGTGCCTTATATCATTATTTCCATGTTTAGCTTTTTATTATTGTTATTTATGGCAATCACCATTTTTTCTGTTCCCGTAAAAGGAAGTCTATTTACTTTATGCCTTTCTGCCTTTGCTTACTGCATTATTTCAACGGGTTTTGGTTTGTTAGCTTCAACTGTTACTCGTAGTCAAATTGCTGTTATCTTTTTAACTTGTGTAGGTACAATGCTACCAGCAATTCAATTCTCGGGATTACTCAATCCTGTCGCATCTTTAGAAGGTGGTGGTCGTTATATTGGTGAGGTTTATCCAACAACACATATGCTAATTATTGCTCGCGGTGTGTTTAATAAAGCACTTGGTTTTATGGATCTGCACAATTCAATATTTGCTTTATTGGTCACAATCCCCATTGTTCTTGGGGCAAGTATTTTTCTTCTTAAAAAACAAGAAGGATAGATATTATGCAAAGTTTAATTAATATTTATCGCTTAGGAATTAAAGAGTTATGGGGGTTATTGCGTGATCCTATCATGTTGTTGTTAATTGCCTATTGCTTTACCTTTGATATTTACATTGCCGCAACAGCTACATCTGATTCGTTGCACCATGCTTCAATTGCAGTTGTTGATGAAGATGATTCACCGTTATCACGGCAAATTATTGCAGCATTTTATCCGCCAATGTTTAATGATCCTGTCAAATTGTACTCAATGAACGATGTTGATCATGGTATGGATACGGATAATTATACGTTTGCTTTAAATATTCCGCCTAATTTTCAACGTGATGTGCTAAATAGTCAAAGTCCAGAAATTCAACTTAATATTGATGCAACACGAATGGGACAAGCGTTTGTTGGAAATGGTTATATAACACAGATTATTACCGGTGAAGTGAGTGAATATGTTAATCGTTACAATAAGACAACGAATTTGCCAGTTAATATACAAGTGCATACTGCATTTAATCCTAATTTAATGCGATCTTGGTTTGGTTCGGTCATGGAAATTATCAATATTGTGACAACATTATCCATTATTTTAACTGGGGCCGCCTTAATGAAAGAGCGCGAACATGGTACGATTGACCATCTCCTTGCTATGCCTGTTACCCCTTTTGAAATTATGCTCTCCAAAGTATGGTCAATGGGGCTTGTGGTATTAATATCAACATGGGTAGCGTTGTTGTTAGTTGTTCATAGTTGGCTAAAAGTACCAATTGCAGGTTCAGTAAGTTTATTTTTGATTGGAGCAGCATTGCATCTTTTTGTTACAACGTCACTTGGGATATTTATGGCAACTGTAGCAAAATCCACTGCGCAATTCGCAATGTTACTTATTTTAGTTTTATTACCATTACAAATGCTATCCGGGGGAAGTACTCCGCGTGAAAGCATGCCTGAAATTGTGCAAAACATTATGATGTTTGCTCCAACCACGCATTTTGTTGAATTAGGGCAGGCAATACTGTATCGAGGTGCTGGTTTAAGTGTGGTTTGGACTTCATTTACGTGGTTATTGGTAATTGGTACCGTATTCTTTCTAATTGCTTTAAGACGTTTTCGTAGTTCAATTGTGAATATGGGATCATAATGTCTTATATTTTATTGTAAAATTAGTTGTAGGGATTACTCGTATTGTTTACAACAATTTGAGAAACGTATAATATGGATACTAAGAATTGAATAGATTCATTTTCAATATTTTATTAATAAAACAAGACAGCAATGTTTAGCACCTAATAATGTCATTGTTTATGCCAACGATATGAATATTATAAAAATACTGGAACGTACTTCCATTTGATTTATAAGCAACAAATAAAAGAAGGTAACAACAATGGCAACGCAATTGCAGAAAGCACATTTAAAGCAGTAAAAACAGAATTTGTGTCAAATACTATTTTTGATTCACTGGCGCAACTTAAATTGGAATTTAATCACTATGTGGATTGGTTTAATTATAATCGACTTCATTCAACATTAAATTACCAGTCGCCGATTGAATACAAAAGAAATCGATGACCTTATCTTTTTGGTACTAAAAAGTGTGGACATACCAATATTTTTATATCGTAACTAACAATATATATTTTATTGCGTATTTAAGTGTTTGGCTTTATATTATTTTCAATACTAATATTGCAATTTTGCTTTAACCTTTATAAGCCCAATTTATGCATAAAAAACGTTTTTCTTTGATTGTAGCGGTCATTGCAGTTATTGCTATGGTTGTTATTATATATTTTGCTTATCAACCTAGTACTATTATTTTGCAAGGTGAAGTTGAATCTAATCGTGTTGATGTTGCTGCCAGAGTTCAAGGTCGAGTAAACCAATTTAATTATGATGTTGGTGACGATGTTAAGCAGGGCGAAGTTCTTCTTACTCTTTCAAATTCTGCATTGTTAGCTCAGCTTGCAACAGCAGAAGCGCAATTAAAAGTAGCAATGGCGAGTCGTGATAATACTTATAGCACTAGACCAGAAACAATTGATGTGCAAAAAGCGCAGTTAGATAAAGCTAAATCAGATTTAGATTTAGCTCAAACTAGCTATGAACGAATTAATCGTTTAGCTAAAAACGGCACTGTTTCAAAGCAAAGCTATGATGAATCCTTTAATCAATACCAAGCAGCAATTAAAGCATATGAAGCCGCTAAAGCTAACTTATCACTAGCCGAAAACGGTAGCAGTGTAGAACAGAAAAAATTAGCCGATGTGCAAGTTGAACAATCGGAAGCAGCATTGGCGCAAGTAAAAGCTGATGTTAATGAATTAACTTTAGTTTCTCCAATTAAGGGTCAGATTACGACTCGAGTCGCTGAAACAGGGCAATTATACAGTCCAGGTACTCCACTTTATTCTATTATTGATTTAAATGATATTTGGTTTACTTTTAATATACGTGAAGATTTGCTGGGAAACCTTAAAGTTGGTGATACGTTTCAAGTAAGAGTACCGGCATTAAATAATCAGATTATAGACGTTAAAGTCACTGTATTAAATGCTTTAGGTCAATATGCGAATTGGCAGGCGACTAAAGCAACGGGTGATTTTGACTTAAAGACTTTTGAAATGCGTGCTAAACCAATTAATAAAGTGTCAGGTCTTCGCCCAGGAATGAGTGTTACTACAAAGTGGCAATCTCGCTAGGTTGAATAATATCGAGATTTTACACAAAAGGGAACGATATTAATGTATCACCGGCTATTTCAAGTAATTGAATGGGAACTTCGTAAATTAATTAAACAACGTATTTTGTGTTTATTGGTTTTCATCTATCCTTTATTATTTATTTTTTTATTCGTTTATATGTACCATGCTGGTGTGATTACTCAGGTACCTATCGCTGTCGTTGATCAAGATACAACTAAGTCATCACGCACATTAATTCAACAAGTGGCCGCTTCACCACAGCTACTCGTCGCCGAACGTTATCAAGATCTTTCCTCTGCCAAACATGCATTAATCAAAGGTAATGTTTATGCCGTGCTGTTTATTCAACCTGAGTTTGAAAAAAATCTTATCGCAGGACATCAGCCTGAAGTAGTGGCTTTTTATAATAATCAGTATATGTCTGCTGGTACCATTATTTTTCGAGCCATGAGTTCCGCATTAAAAACGGCAAATAGCCAAATAGTATTGCAAGGATTATTAGAAAAAGGGATTGCTTCACCGGTTGCGCAAAGCCAAATGCAAACCGTCCCGACAAGTTTGCATCCCTTATATAATCCAACATTAAATTACCTCTATACCTTAATTAGTGGTTTAATTCCCACTATTTTGCAGATCATTATTATGATAGCAATGGTTACCAGTATTACTCGTGATCGTTTTGCTGAAACGGGTTATCAACAAATATTACACCTAGCTAATCATAATATTTTTATCTTCTTATTAGGACGCATTATTCCCTACTTTATCTATTTTTTATTTTGTCTGATTTTATTTGATACAGTTTTAATCACTTATTTTAATTTGCCATTAAATGGATATTTAATATTGCTTATGCTTGGCGATATAGGCTTTATCTTGACCTCATGTTTATATGGTATTTTCTTTGGTTTAACGGGATCAACACTAGCACAAGCTTATGGCACTGCAAGCTTAGTAGCATCACCAGCGTTTGGATTTACTGGGCTTATTTTCCCTCGGATTGCAATGAATACCTTTGCTTATATTTGGAGTGCTTTATTACCTGTAACATGGTATATACAAATTCGTCTTGATCAAACATTAAGATCGCCAAATATAGTAACTTCCTTACAACCGTTTGTTTATTTAGTGATCCAATTAAGTGTTATGGTTATTCTTGTTTATCTTTTTTTACGAAAGATCCGTAGGCAGTTGATATGATTAAATCTTTACTATTAATTTCCTATGATGAATTAAAACGAATTTTCCAAACCAAAGCGATAGTTAGCGTTATGTTTGTGGGAATATTTATCTATTTCATCTTTTACCCACAACCTTATTTACATGAAGCAATCCGAGATGTTCCTATTGCTGTTATTGACCAAGATAATACCAATTACAGTCGAGATCTAGTAAGACAACTTGATGCTAATAAGTCCATCAATATAGACTTACATATTGCAGACTTAGAAACGGCTAAAAAACTTATCGAAGAACGTAAAATATATGGAGTTGTACTCATACCTTACCGTTTTCAAAAGAATATATTAGAAGGAAAAACTAGCCCAGTGTCATATTATGGCGATGCGAGCTATATTTTAATTTATAGTAATGTTGCTACCGCCATTAATACCGTTGCCAGTAATTTTGGCGCTAAAATTTCAATTTCACGCAAAATAGCGCAAGGTGTCGATCCTGCAGTAGCAAATAATAATGTTTCTCCTTTTAATAGCCAGTTAATTAGTTTATTTAATCCTCAATCAGGATATGCAACCTATATTATTCCAGCCGCTTTTATTTTGATCTTAAACCAGACATTATTTATCGGTAGTATTTTATGCCGTCTATTTAGTAAAAATTCTGATTTTGAAATAGCCTTTGTTAATAAACAAAATCACACGGTTTCATCGGCATTATTACTGCTTTCTGGTAAATTATTGACTTATTTAGTACTTTATTTAATCTATTTTATTATTTATACCGTATTTGCTAACTATTGGTATGACTTACCGCGCCTAAGTCATCTATCTGTTTCCTTACTATTTATTCTTCCTTTTATTTTGTCCACTTCGCTATTAGGTAAAATTGTTTCACATTTTGTCCATACGGTAAGTGATGTGTTTTGCTTAATTATACCGTCAAGTATGATTATCTTTTTTGTTACAGGATTATCTTGGCCAAAAGAATTGATGCCTCCTTTGTTCCATTTTATTGGCTATATATTTCCAGCTGTACCAGCTATAGTTGGGTCAGTAAAAATAAATCAAATGGGAGCATGTTTTTCCGAATTTAGTCAGCAATATTGGCATTTGTGGATATTAACCATTGTCTATTTTTGTATCGCATTTATTTTAGAAAAGCGTTACCTTCAAAAGGTAATAGCTGCACATCATGTTAAAGAAGAAAACTAACCTCTTTATTGTTCACTTTTAATCTATAAATGCTAATTTGTAGGATTTACTAGCGTTGTTTACAGTAATTTGAGGAAATACTGTAATGAATATACATAAAAAACAAAACTAACGCCTTATCACAGACAAGAGATATGGCGTTTATATCATAAAGAAAAAATAACGGTTATTGGCTAAATGCTTTATGATCAGTCGTCTGAGCATTTATAACGTACTAAAGAAAGCTAGATTGAAACTGTTTGTGCCTTTAACGAGTAAAAATGAACGTTATAAAACTATCAGTTATGGAATTAAACGTCTGGTTAGAGTCGACAAATCGATTGAAGATAAGCTAAGACGGCAAGCTAAACGCTATCAAAATCTATCTGGCGAAATGCTACACGTTGATACCAAACGTTTACCTTTACTGAAAAATGAAACGAAACAGCAAACTAGAGAATATTTATTTGTCGATATTGATGATTTTTTACGTGAGCTTTATGCCGATATTTACCCCGATAAACCCCAATTTAGCTCAGCACCATTTTTACAAAATGATATATTAGCCCAATGTCCTTATACCATTGAATGTATTTATTCCGATAATGGGCGTGAATATCAAGGCTCAAGTGAACACTTATTTGTTAAAACCTGTCATAGCTATCGTATCAATCAAAAATTCACCAACCCGTCTACCCACAAAACAATGGGAAAGCCGAAAGAGTTATACGACTTTGAATTACGATGTGGCATAATCAGCAAATATCTAGCGATTCGAAAAAGAGAAAACAAAAGCTTAAACGCTTTATTAATTTTTATAATACCTTTAAACCGCATAAAACGATTTTTGGAAAACCGCCTTATGAGTTTTTAAAGGATTATTTTAACCATGAAGTGTAAACAACTCGGCGTTTTCCTACACAGATTTTATGATATAACGTATTGTTTAATCATTACTATTATGATAACCTAACACCATATTCTGAAAGAATACACAGAAAAACAGAAAATGTTTTTATTAATCTGAATGCGATCACAGATTAGCTAAAAACGTTAAAAGTTAATCACTTGGAATCTGAAGCACTTGAATAAAGGAATAGGTAGTGATAAAATGAGGAAAGCAGCACAGCACAGCACAGCACAGCACAGCACAGCACAGCACAGCACAGCACAGCACAGCACAGCACAGCACAGCACAGCACAGCACAGCACAGCACAGCACATTGAACAACCTGAAAAATTAACTCAGCAAGATAGCTCTTTATTTAAATCATCTTATTTATTTTCACGGCTTAATGTTAAGCCTGATTTAGTTTTAACGTTATCAACATTACGTCCACTAATAGCTAATATTTTTTCATTTACCTTAAAACCGCTTACTCAACACCATACATTGCGGAAAATGGCGATCTTATTGATTCCACTGATAAGCAGTCACGCATTGGCTCTTACCGCTTCTACTTCGGGTGAAATCCATGGCTCTGCACCGTATTTAACGTTTGACGATGGCAAAACGAAGATCACTAATAGTGAAGAGTTATTAAGTATTACCTTATCGGATGGGCGCAAATACACCTTTGAAGATAGTGACCCTTCATTTAAACAAGATCCCATTTTATTACCGACGCCAGAACCCAAACTGAACACAATTAAAACATATCTACCGGATGGCGTCGAAAGTATTACATTAAATGACTTGATTGCAAAAGGAAATTGGGGTGATGATGACGGTGATGTTTCAGCGTCGGCAACAGGTAACTTGTCGATGAATGTAAAAAACAACATTGATCAAACAGTACATTTAGATGACGTACTAGATAGCTGCTATTCGCCCTATAAAATGACATTAACAAGCAAAGATGGCAAATTAACAACGCGCTATGGGATCCCAAAGACAACCGAATACAAAGGCAATAGCGCGATTTACAAAATTGCGACTACCTCGGCAACGCCACGCGCATGTTTTGCCTTACCGTTTGGTGATATCTCTAGTCCCGGTGGTTTTGACGCTCCTTGGGTCGGCAAAAAAGGGTTTAGTCCACGAGATATTAAAAAGCCTGAAATTAACTTTCCAACAACAGGCATCAATAATGCCAGTTTTAATCTATTTATAACAGGGGCATCAGCTAACAATATCACTTACAGCAAATCGCCTGAAAGCTCAAAACTCAGTTTAGAAATCACACCAAAAGCTAATAATAATGCACAAATTGTACTACATGGCCCTAAAGATGTCGCCCAAGCAACCACGTTTACCATTTATGCCGATAAAGCAAAAACTCAAGTAATATATCGCTTTAAGATAAAAGATTGGTATGTTTACGTAGCTGAAGATAAGGCGCGCAATGTTTTAAAATCGGATGATAACATTGAGCGCTATTGTCAGAGTAAAGCAGGAAAAGGTTATTCTTTACGTAATGTCTCAAATAATAGTATGCGTAATAAAGGTGGTCGATTTCGTCACAAAATTGATTTCACTTTAATGGGAGAATGGGGCAATTTAGAAAAAGTGATAGGTGGTTCGCCTAATATTTTAATTGCTCATTATTTTGCTGACGAAATCGCGCTGGTTGGCCACTATCGTTTTTATAATAAAACAAATGGAGAAGTCTCTAAAGGTAAGGGGGAAAATTACTCAAATATTGTATGTGCTAAAACGCTAAAATAACTTTTATGGTTATGCCAAGATAACCATAAATGTAGGTAAATGCCGAGTTGTTTACACTTCATGGTTAAAATAATCCTCTAAAAATTCATAAGGCGTTTTTCCTGAAATCGCTTTATGCGGTTTAAAGGTATTATAAAAATCAATAAAACGTTTAAGTTTTTGTTTTCTCTCTTTTGAATCGCTAAATATTTGCTGATTATGCCACATCGTAATTCAAAGTCATATTACTCTTTCTGCTTTCCCATTCGTTTGTGGGCAGACGGGTTTGGTGAAATTTTGATTAATACGATAGCTATGGCAAGTTTTAACAAATAAGTGTTCACTTGAGCCTTGATACTCACAGCCCATTATCGGAATAAATACATTCAATCTATAAGGAGATTTTGTAAAAATGGTGCCGAGCTAATTGGGGTTTATTGGGGGTAAATACCCGTATAAAGCTCACGTGACAAATCATCAATGCCGACAAATAAATATTCTCTAGTTTACTGTTTCGTTTCATGTTTAAGCAAAGGTAAGCGTTTGGTATCAACGTGTAGCATTTCACTCGGATGATTTTGTTATAGTGTTTAGCTAAATCAGTAACCGTTATTTTTTCTTTATGATATAACCGCCATATCTCTTGCCTGCGATAAGGAGTTAGTTTTGTTTTTTATGTATATTCATTACAGTCGTTTCTTAAATTACTGTAAACAACGCGAGTAAATCCTACACTTAAATTAATACTATAGCAAAACTCTACGCCGAACTTCCATTAAAAATGGGAGGATTACCAAATGATAAGTGAATTCATTATAGATTACCTTGAATGGTGACGAATATCTCTATATTATGAGCAGCATAAAATTTCTAATCAGTAAAAATAATAAATAAAACTATCTCTATGTTAATCAACGCTAAAAATATTCTTGAAAAATTAAATCCACATAATAAAATAAATTATGATTCTGTTTTAAAAGAAGTAATTAATAATTGGCAATCAGAATCAGTTCGACCAAAGTTACTAATTCATAGTTGTTGTGCACCTTGTAGTACCTATGTTTTAGAGTATTTAGCACAATATGCTGATATTACAATTTATTTTGCTAATTCTAATATTCATCCCAGAGTTGAATATGAGCACCGTAGTGTGGTGCAACAAAAATTTATTGCTGACTTTAATCAAAAAACGGGTAATAACATTCAATTCTTAGAAGCACCTTATCAGCCAGCAGAATTTATTAAACAAGTTGGTCATTTACGTGATGCGCCAGAAGGAGGAGAGCGTTGCCATATTTGTTACAAAATGCGATTAGATCTGGCCGCTATTAAAGCACAAGAATTGGGCTTTGACTATTTTGCAAGTGCTTTAACACTAAGCCCTAAAAAGAATAGCCAGAAAATAAACGAACTGGGGTTTGAAATTCAAGAGATCTTTTCGGTCAATTATCTGCCTTCTGATTTCAAAAAGAATAACGGTTATAAACGATCTATTGAATTATGCAAGGAGTATAATGTATATCGTCAATGTTATTGCGGTTGTATTTTTGCTGCCAAAGCACAAGGTGTTGATTTGAAAAATGTGATTGCGATAGCTAAGCAAGGTTTAGAAAAAGGTTTATAACTATTAGGGACATTTAATTATAGACCATACTCAAACGTATAGTTACCTGAAACTTTTTGACACTGTTGCTATCTGCTGAAAGATATTTTTTTAAACAGAACTATTTGGTATTACTCAGACAGGCGGACAGTGTCGTGTGAGTAGTTATCTGTCATTAATTAAAAAGGCTATGATTAGTAATGGTTTTGAAAATATACCAATAATATCACTTAGCCCTGATGATATGAATCACCGAGAGCAACCTGGTTTTAAAATTAACAGGCTTAAAGCACTGCCAATTTCTTTTTTTTTTTTTGCTATGCTGTTTGCTGATTCGTTAGCATAAAATGTATTATGCTGTTGCGCCTATAGCAAAGCTAAAACAACAAGTTGATCAACTTAAGGAGTTTTACATAAGAAAGTTAGAACAGTTTATTAGCCAGCATAAAGGCCATAAAGCAATTTATATGCTATTAGTCAATGCAGTTAAAGACTTTAACCAAATAGAAATTCTAAACAAAGATTGCCTACAAATTGGTGTTGTAGGAGAAATTTATGTTAAATATAATAATTTTGCTAATCAACAAAGTATTGATTGGCTAGTTGATCAAGGTATTGAGCCAGTGATTCTACCAAAAAGTATAGGCAATTACAACGTATTGTTTAATAACTATAATAGAATATGGCTATATGATAATTTAAATTATTCATAGTAGTGTATTTACAACGAGGAAAATTGCGTGTTGTCAGTTTATAAATTAAAACCTAAGTTTCAAGCATTACTTAAGCCATATGCTAGAGCGCTTTATAATGTAAATTTTACTGCCAATCAAGTAACATTAATAGCTGGATTTGGATCGATTTTTATCGCTTTGATTGTTGGAACATTAGCCAAATATCAATGGATTTTTTTTCTTATTCCAATATGGATGTTTATCCGTATGGCACTTAATGCCATCGATGGTATGTTAGCTAGAGAATATCAGCAAAAATCAGATTTAGGAGCTTATTTAAATGAGATTTGTGATGTTGTGTCAGATAGCGCATTGATACTCATTTTTACACAAATTGAATGTGTTAGTAATTATTTAGTCATTTTGATTGTTTTATTGTCGTTGTTAACGGAATATAGTGGTGTGCTAGGTGTTATGATTGGTGCTTCACGGCGGTACGATGGTCCAATGGGTAAGAGTGATCGTGCGTTTGTTTTTGGTGGAATTAGTCTAGCTATTGCGACTTATTTATTACCTCTAAGCTGGCTCAATACGTTATTATGGATCATTAGCATTTTGCTTATTTATACTGTAATTAACAGGATACGAAATGGTATTCAAGAAGCCTAAAAATAACGAGGGAAATATGCGTCAACAGCAGCAAAAAACATTTATTAGCCATGATGGCTGTCAGTTATTCTATCGCTATTGGCCTGTGGTTGATAGCAAAGCTAATCAACCACAAGCAATAGTCATTTTTCATCGTGGGCATGAACATTCGGGGCGTGTTGCACATCTTGCTGATGAATTAAATTTACCTGATTATCAAATTTTTGCCTGGGATGCTAGAGGCAATGGCCAATCAGAAGGCGAGCGAGGTGATGCTCCTAATTTTGCAACGTTAATTAAAGATGCTAACTGTTTCATTGAACATATCATGCAGGAGTATAACCTTCGTCAAGAAGATATTGCCATTATAGCCCAAAGTGTTGGTGCTGTTATTGCTTCGGCATGGGTACATGACTATGTGCCAAATATTCGTGCCTTAGTATTAGGCTCACCCGCTTTTAGCGTAAAATTATATGTGCCATTAGCGGTGCAAGGATTGAAATTACTCTATAATTTGAAAGGTAATTTTTTTGTTAATAGTTATGTCAAACCTAATTTATTAACGCATGATTC
This sequence comes from Gilliamella sp. Bif1-4, assembly GCF_001690535.1. Lineage (NCBI taxonomy): Bacteria > Pseudomonadati > Pseudomonadota > Gammaproteobacteria > Orbales > Orbaceae > Gilliamella > Gilliamella sp. Bif1-4. The sequence continues at coordinate 19,505 of NZ_LZHC01000062.1, forward strand.
AGAACGAGCAACTTCATTTACAAAAGATCCATTAATCACTCGACCTATTTCTGTACGCCTTTTGCTTGATTTGTATTCAGTGTCAGATCGTATTGTTAAAGATGCAAATGCAATCACTGTCCCAACACAGTTGTTAGTTTCTGGATCGGATTATGTAGTAAGACGTAAACCACAAAAACAGTTTTATGATAATTTGGGTACACAACAAAAAGAATTTCACATTCTCACAGGGTTTTATCATGATACATTTGGCGAAAAAGAGCGAAAATTTGCCATCGCACGTGCAAGGCGATTTATTATTGGTTGTTTTGCCAATCAACTTTGTGTACCGTCATTAGTTAATGCTGATCTTGTAGGATATACTAGGCAAGAAGCAGATAATTTAACGATGCCTCCATCGGGTTTAATTAAACCTATATACTGGAAGTTTATTAAAGCCAATTTAAAATATGCCAGTAAAATATCAGATGGAATTAGGCTTGGTAGCGATACGGGGTTTGATTCGGGTAGTACGCTTGATTATGTTTACCGTAATGAACCATCGGGAACATCAAAACTGGGGCGTTTTTTTGATTATGTTTATTTACAATCTATAGGCTGGCGAGGAATTCGACAAAGAAAAACACATCTTGAAGAATTATTAAAACTAGCTATCAATAAATTATATGATCAGAACTATCCTGTCGATATTGTTGATATAGCAGCTGGGCATGGGCGTTATATTTTAGAAACGATTAATCAAATTGCCAATAAACCCAATTCGATTTTACTACGAGACTATAGTGATATTAATGTGCTTGCAGGTCAAACATTAATAGAAGAGAAGGGTTTAGTTAATATAGCACGTTTTGAAAAAGGCGATGCTTTTAATCGTGAGCAACTAGCCCAATTATCTCCTAAACCAACTTTAGCCGTTGTATCTGGTTTGTATGAGCTGTTTAGTGATAATCAGTTGATACGTAACTCGTTATCTGGCCTTGCTGAATCAATACCTGAAGGGGGATATTTAATTTATACCAATCAGCCATGGCATCCCCAATTGGAATTTATAGCAAGAGCGTTAACATCACATCGTGATGGTCAACCATGGATTATGCGAAGACGAACTCAACGTGAAATGGATCAGTTGGTTGCAACTGCTGGGTTTAAAAAAATAACAATGCGTATTGATCAGTGGGGGATTTTTACTGTATCGCTAGCACAACGAATTAGATAATGGATAAAGTAAAACTAGGATTTAATAAACTAACTATTTATAAGTTTATATGGTTAATCTGTTTAGCTATTTTCTTTTTTACTAGCTATAATTTTGCCAATTGGTTTACATCTACACGTAGTGATGTAGGAAGTATAGTTTTTAAATGGGAGCATTCAATTCCATTGTGGCCTTGGTCTATCGTACCTTATTGGTCGATAGACCTTATGTATGGGCTAGCAATATTACTTGTTTGCTCTTATCGAGATCTAAAAATACTTTGTCTTCGGCTTTTATCGGCTCAGATCATTTGTATTATCTGTTTTTTGATTTTTCCGCTTAAGTTTTCTTTTGAGCGTCCAACATTAGATGGATTATCGGGATTATTATTTGATATTTTGATGGGATTTGATAAACCCTTTAATCAAGCGCCATCGCTTCACATTACATTATTGGTTATTTTATGGCAATTTTATGCTAGCTATTTTCGTAATGTGTGGCGCTATATTTTACATATTTGGTGTTTATTAATTGCTTTATCTGTATTAACAACTTGGCAACATCACTTTTTTGATGTCCCTACTGGGATCGGAGTAGGGTGTTTTTGTATTTGGTTATGGCCCGATGAAGGGCTATCACCAATAAAAAATTACCAATTACCTAAGCAATATATTTGGAGTAGCGTCTATTTTTTACTGTTCGCATTATCCTTTTCTATTGCTATTTACTTTTATTCGTGGGCATTGTGGCTATTATGGTTTTCTGTTACATTTTTATTAGTTTCAGTAAATTATTTATTAGTTGGTACAATCGGTTTTCAAAAACAGACTAATGGAAATTTTAATCTTGCAGTTACTATTTTATATCTGCCTTATTTTGTGATAATGTGGATTAATTCACGATTGTGGACATTTAAAAATAAGCCGGTAGATTTGATTTGTGATAATGTTTATTTAGGCAAAATACCTTCTAATAATACTTTGTGCACAGATCATTTTTCCGCAATTGTTGATCTTTGCGCTGAATTACCAATTCCTCATTTTAATGGCCATTACAATCTGATCCCTGTATTAGATATGACGCCACTGACGATTGAACAATGTCAGCAGGCAGCCGAAATTATTAATCAGCATTACAAAAAAGGCAAATTATTAGTTTGTTGTGCTTTGGGATATTCACGCAGTGCTACCGCTATTATTGCTTGGCTATTATTAACTAAAAGAGCATCAAACTTAGATGAAGCAATAAGTATGGTAAAAGAACGCCGTCATACAATTGTTATTACAGCCAAGCAACGAATAATTTTGTTAGACTGGTTTTTACAAATAAAAAAAGGAAGTCAGTATGTTAAATCATGATGAACCCAAAAAATTTACAACAGATTGTCAAACATCACTTGTGACATTTTGTAGTTTACTGACTATCAGTTTATCAATTGGTTTATTATTGTTATTTTTCACTATTACAGCATTATGCTTTGGATTGATCTCTAATTGGATGATTAACAATGCTTTACCATTAACCTTATTTTGTTTTGCTGCTTTTATTATGGGACTGATTGGGATTTATTACACATTACGAATTCAGTTTGATAAACAACTGTTTAAATATTTGTCTACTCGCAATAAACAACTCGCCAATACACTTATTGAGTTAGATAATGCACTGTTAACCCTTCATTTAATTAAGTCCAATCAGTTAACAAAACGGACTATCATTGAACGCCAACAAGGTGCGTTAAGGTTGTTTAGAAAACAAATAACATTACTGATTATACAAATTATATTATTAATAGGAGCATGGTTTAGTGGCATTATTCAATCTTGGTAATTCAGTTAAAGTAAAATTGGTTCATATTTAACAGCGGACAAGTAATAAGGAGAAAGGAATATGCCTAATTATCAAAATGATACCTTATTATTATTTGCTGGTATTGGTATTTTACTTGTTATTGCCTCTACTGTAGGTTGGCTATTAAAACGGTATCTTCGTAGCCCAAATAGGGTAATTGATAATCTTATCACTCGAATTAATGCATGGTGGGTAATGGTGGCTGTTATAGGTATTGCATTTTTGATAGGAAAATTTGCTATAGTTTTTCTGTTTTTTGTAGCATCCAGCATTGCATTACGAGAGTTCTTAATTTTAACGCCTGTTAGTCGTTATGATTCTTATGCATTGATATTTGCCTATTTTATTGTTTTACCTTTGCAATATATTTTAGTTGCTATGTCTTGGTATGGATTATTTAGTATCTTTATTCCTGTTTATGGCTTTTTATTATTAGCCATTTTGGCGGCAATAACCGGCTCAAGCAATAATTTTTTGGAGAGAACGGCTGAAGTACAATGGGGATTAATGATTACAGTCTATAGTATTTCTTGCGTACCAGCATTATTAATATTACCAATCGACAATTATCAAGATCGCAATCTTCTTTTGATTGCTTTTTTAGTAGTGGTTGTAGAGCTTTCAGACGTGTTGCAATATGTGTTTGGGAAATTATTCGGCAAACATAAAATTAGCCCAAATCTATCACCATCTAAAACTCTTGAAGGATTTATTGGAGGAACCTTATCAGCAAGTTTAATTGGTGCGTGCCTATTTTGGATAACACCTTTTAGTTTTATCCAAGCAGGTTTTATTTCACTCATGCTTACATTATTGGGTTTTTTGGGTGGCTTGGTTATGTCGGCCATCAAACGAGATAGAGGCATAAAAGATTGGGGAAATTTAATTAGTGGTCATGGTGGTGTACTCGACCGTTTAGATTCTGTTTGTTTTGCCGCACCGATCTTTTTTCATCTTGTACGTTATTTTTGGGTCTAACTTTAATATTAACTTTAAATAAGCAAACTAGTTTATCTAAATTATACAAATTCACATGCAAAAAAAGAGCAAAATCGTTTAATTTATGATATAAATACAGTTATAGTTTTAACTTTAAAATATAAATAAGGACTTTATTATGTTAAAAGAGCAAATGGTAGTAAAAAATTCAACGGGCTTGCATGCTCGCCCTGTAACAACGCTAGTTAAATTAGCTGGACGTTATAAATCATCAATTGAACTTGTTTATAATGATAAAACAATTAAATTAAAAAGTATGATGGGGTTACTTGGTGCTGGCGTTAAAGGTGGTTCAACTGTAGAAATCATCTGTGATGGTGAAGATGAACAAGCAGCAATGGACGAAATCCGTGAATTATTTGCAACTGGTTTTGGTGAATAATTAACTTAGTTAATATAAGTTAACTTAAAATCTTTTAAAAATCTCGTCGACTTTAGTCGACGGGATTTTTTTAGGCATAACTAAATACTTTTAAGTAGACCTGTTTAAAAAGATTTTAAATTAATCTTTAATTATTGAACTTAATTCTTTATGATCAATTGATGGTAATACTTTAGAAAAACCTTTAGTTAGATAAGTTAAATAAATAAATCCAACCGCTAACCAAACTAAACCAACAATCATCGCTGTTGCATCAAGACTGGTCCATAGCCATAACGAAAGAAAAAATCCAATTGCTGGCAATAATCCATATTTAAATAGCATTGATGCTGTTTTTGCATTATTACCACCCAGGTGGCTTTTGAGCACACATAAGTTGACGAAAGTAAAAGCCACTAACGCACCAAAACTTATCATTGAAACCACTAAACTAAGATCTAATACTAATGATAGCAATGAAAAGCTGGCAACAAAAATAATCGATAAGTAAGGTGTTCTAAAGCGTGGGTGAATCTTATAAAAGATTTGTTTAGGTAACACACCTTCTCGACCCATGGCATAGAAAATTCTAGAGACACTGGTTTGTGCAGTCATTGCTGAAGCAAAAACACCTGTTAAATAAGCCGCTTGGAAGAAGTTATACATAAAATCCCCCCCTAATTGGCTAATATCACCAACTCGACGAACTACGTCTAAACTTGCAGTATCTTTATTATCTATAAAATCCTGCCATACGGGATAAGCTAAGTGAGCACAGTAAGAGACAACTAAAAAGATACAGCCTGCAATAAGAACTGTCCATATAATCGCTCTTGGTAGTGATTTTTGTGCATCATTAGACTCTTCTGCTAGGGTAGCAATGGCATCAAAACCTAAAAAGGCTAGGCATAAAATTGCTGCGCCAGAGAGCAAACCGTTAAAATCACCAGCGTTAACTTGCAGAGGCTTTATCATCGTTTCTGGAGTTAAACTCACATTGCTTAAGGTTAAAAAGATAAATAATCCAATAAAAAAAATCTGAATGATAATCAATGTAAAATTTACTGAATTAATTAATTTAATACCTAAATAGTTTAATAAGCTAACACTACACAATGAACCAAGTACAAATACATAAGCAGGAATACTTGGAAATGCTTCATTAAGATAAATACCTAATACCAAATAATTTAATATTGGTAAAAATAGGTAATCAAGGATTTGTGCCCAACCTACCAAAAAACCAACTTTTCCACCAAAAGTACGTTGTACATAAGAATAAGCAGAACCAGCAATAGGTAGCTTATTTGCCATACGACAATAGCTTAATGCAGTGAAAAAAATCATGGCAAGGGTGATGATATAGGCTATAGGTAAGTGTCCATTACTGGCAACAGTGACTTCCCCATAAGTGGTAAAGATCCCTAAAGGAACCATATAAGCTAAACCAAATGCAATTAATGCAGGTGTGGTTAAAACTCGTTTCATTTTTATTGCGGACATGACTTACTTTGCTCCTCTGTCCCAAAAAACAATAAAAAACTACTAAGTATAGTTTTGCCTTTTTACCCGCTTAAAGCGGCAGGGAATTCTGCCATATTATAATAATTATGCAAGCTAATTTTTTGTAAAAAATATTAAAGCGGGCAAATTATAAATTTTAAAGTATATTAGCTGTTAATTAAGACCTATTTAATTTAAACGGGTTAGTTAAAACTTTGAATTTCTATTTTTACATATGAGTAGCAACAGAAATACTAATTTAACAAATCAGTTTATAAAATAAGTATAGATTATTGTATTGATCTTTAGTGGAATTATGAGGTATGGTCAGGAGCTATATGGTATGTGATTGATATGTTTATCGGAGTATTGATTATTGCTGCTATCTTACATTTCACAAAAACGACAGCGGGGAAACAGAAAAAGCAATTGAAGTTGATTAATGCTTGAATAATTATTTATGCTACACCATTAATAATTATTGATGTAGCAATTTTGACATAAAGAATTTAAATTTTAAATTACGTTTGTTGATAAACCGTTTTACCGCCAACAATAGTTGTTAACACGTTAACGTTTTGGATATCATTAGTTGGTATGGTAAATGGGTTGCGATCTAAAATAATTAAATCAGCAAATTTACCTTTTTCAATTGAACCAATATATTCATCTTGATTTAATACATATGCAGCATTGATAGTAGCACTACGCAATACTTCAGTAATGGTTAAATTACGATCGCTGTCTAATCGTGGATGATCAGCATCAATTTGTCGAGTCATAGCAATTTGGAAATCATACCATTCGTTTAAAGGATCAATTGGCCAATCGCTACCAAATGCACAGTTTACACCAGCATCAATGTATTGCCCGTGCGCTTCTAATCCATTATAACGTTCTGGACCAAATAGAGTTTGATACTGCTCAACCATTGCTGAACTACAACCAGCCCACTGAAAAGAAAATACTACGCAAGCATTTAATTGTTTATATCTGGCAAACTGGTGTGTTGCGCTTAGTTCGTTATGTGCAGTGCTTGGACGGATATCTGCATCAGGTAAGGCTTTTCGCATTTTTTCAATAGCGTCAAGTACTACTTCAATTGCCCCTTCACCAACAGTATGCATATGTGGATGAAAACCTGCTTTTGCGGATTCAAGTATTAATGCATCTAACATTTCTGTGGAATAATAAAGATCTCCGTAACGATCTTTTTCGTTTTCTAACTGATATGGTTTAAGTAATCGTGCAGTCATCAAAGGTGCTTGCATTACGCCATCTACAAATAACTTAGTATGTGATATTTTAATGCCTGGTTTAGGTTGCCAGTTTTTATCATCATAACGAGCGGCAAACTGTTTTACTTTCTCAATGACATTTGGAATATCGGCAATTGATGACACATCATCAGGTGGCAATTCCCGTGCGCCGAACAGGCGGATAGAAAGCCCATCTTGTTGCTGTAGTCTTAAAAAGGCATCTGCTTGAGTTTCAGTAATTCGAGCATCCATAACAGCAGTAACACCTTGTTTATTTAATTCTGCTTGCGATAATTTAGCAATATTAAGTGCTTGTTCATCTGTTAGTTTAGAAATACTATCAAAAGCACGCATGGCTGGCGCATCTTCTAATATACCATTTAATTCGCCGTCATCAGTACGACCAATTTTACCATCCGATGGTTCAGGAGTGTTTCTATCTAAACCAAATTTTTCTAATGCTATACTGTTAGCAACCAAAGTATGGCAATCATTTGAAAACAAAATAACAGGGCGTTTTGTATTGAGTTTATCAAGATCGAAACGAGTAATATCTGTACCAATTGGTAACACTTCTTGACGTAACCAACCACGGACTTGCAACCAATTAGCGTTATGATTGGGATTATCTTTATCTAAATAGTCTTGAATAATAGCTAAAGTATCATCAATAGTTAAACTTTGATAATTTAAATTACACGATGATAATTGCATGCCACCCCAAAAGGTGTGTAAATGTGAGTCAATAATGCCAGGCATCATTGTTTTGCCTTGCAAATCATAAATTATTGTATGATTATCAACATAGTGACTGTTATTTATTTCTTGCGTGGAGCCTGTTGCAATAATATAGCCATTTTCAATTGCGATAGCTTCACACACGCTGTCATGCTTGTCGGCAGTGTAAATATAGCCATTAATATAAATAACATCAGCTTTAGCCATTATGTAGGATTCCTTAAATAAAGATCGAAATGAAAGGCTCACGATAACAGATTTATAAAAAATTTGTCAAACGCAATAATTTTCTTTATTGTGTGAGCAGATTATGCTAAAAATAGCTATTTAGTTACAGCGTCACAAGGTGAACGGATGAAATATCAACAGCTAGAAAACCTTGAATGCGGTTGGAAATGGAACTATCTAGTTAAAAGGCACTTAGAAGGCGAGTTAATTACACGCTATATTGAAAAAAGCGCTGCGCAACATGCGGTCAATGAGTTATTGTTGTTAGAACATAACCCAACTGGTGTTGTTGATTGGATAAAACAGCATTTAAACCCTGACTTAGATAATCGCCTGAAGCAAACTATTCGTGCAAGGCGAAAGCGTCATTTTAATGCAGAACAACAAAATACCCGAAAAAAATCCATTGATTTGGAATTTTTAGTCTGGCAACGATTGGCTAATTTAGCTAAACGCCGTGGATGCACGTTGTCACAAACCATTACTCAACTAATTGAAGATGCAGAGCAGAAAGAACAATATGCAACGAAAGTATCAACAATTAAAGATGATTTACTATCACTCCTAGATGTAAATATTGATAGTAAATAATACAAACAACAGAATAGAAAGGTTTAATTATGGGAAAATCCCTTGTTATTGTCGAATCACCAGCTAAAGCAAAAACGATCAATAAATATCTTGGTAAAGATTTCGTGGTTAAATCAAGTGTAGGTCATATTCGCGATCTACCTGTGAGTGGTAGTAGCCAACGAGCTGAAAAATCAACAAAAGACAAAAAAGATAAAGCAGATAAGAAAGTTAAACGTTCAGAAAGACAGGTCTTGGTTGATCGGATGAGTGTTGATCCATATAACGGCTGGAAAGCGCATTACGAAATTCTACCAGGTAAAGAAAGAGTAGTATCCGAACTGAAAAAACTGGCTAAAGATGCTGACATGATCTATCTCGCAACCGATTTGGATAGAGAAGGAGAAGCCATTGCATGGCATCTTAAAGACGTGATAGGTGGTGAAGATAGCAAATATCGTCGTGTTGTTTTTAACGAAATTACCAAAACGGCGATCAAAAATGCTTTTAATGAACCGTCGATGCTTGATATGGATCGTGTTAACGCCCAGCAAGCACGTCGATTTATGGATCGGGTAGTTGGCTTTATGCTATCGCCATTACTTTGGAAAAAGGTTGCTAGGGGGTTATCAGCTGGTCGTGTACAATCTGTTGCTGTACGCCTTGTTGTTGAACGTGAACGCGAAATTCATGCTTTCATTCCTGAAGAATACTGGGATCTGTTTGCTGATTTGAACACGAGTAAAAATGAGCCATTAAGTTTGCAAGTTACTCATTATAAAAACGAAGCATTCGAACCTAAAGATAAAGTTGCCATTGATATTGCGCTAGCTGAACTTAGTAAAAACCAATATCAAGTAACTAATATTGAACAAAAGCCAACTAAAAGTAATCCAACAGCACCTTTTATTACCTCAACTTTACAGCAAGCAGCAAGTACTCGTCTTGGTTTTGGTGTTAAAAAAACCATGATGTTGGCTCAAAGATTATATGAAGCAGGTTACATTACCTATATGCGTACTGACTCGACCAATTTAAGTCAGGATGCGCTAGCGATGGTACGTGATTATATCGGTAAAAATTTTGGCGATAAATATCTACCAAAATCGGCTAATGTATACAGTAGTAAAAAGAACTCGCAAGAAGCGCATGAAGCGATTCGCCCATCAGATGTTACTATCTTAGCTGATAATCTGAGTGATGTTGAAGCTGATGCCGCTAAATTATACCAACTAATTTGGCGCCAATTTGTAGCTTGCCAAATGACATCGGCTGAATATAACTCAACAACAATTACGGTTAATTCAGGTGATTTTACTTTAAAAGCCAAAGGTCGGACATTGCGTTTTGATGGTTGGACTAAAGTGCAGCCACAGCTAGCCAAAAATAATGAAGATAAAATATTACCATCACTATCGATAAACGATAAGCTTGATTTAATTAACTTAAATCCAAATCAACATTTTACCAAACCACCAGCTAGATATAACGAAGCATCTCTTGTTAAAGAGCTTGAAAAGCGAGAAATTGGGCGACCATCGACTTATGCAACCATTATTTCGACAATTCAAGATCGTGGTTATGTGCGTTTAGATAATCGTCGGTTTTATGCTGAAAAAATTGGTGAAATTGTTACCGATAGACTTAGTGAAAACTTCAATGATCTAATGAGTTATGATTTTACAGCACGTATGGAACATGCTCTGGATGAAATTGCTCATAAAAAACAAGAATGGCGTGAAGTGCTTGATCAGTTTTTCAGTGACTTTAGTCAGCATCTTGAGGTTGCTGAACAAGCACCAGATAAAGGTGGAATGCAGCTTAATCCATTGGTGCTAACACCTGAAATTAAATGTCCAAATTGTGGGCGTGAAATGGGTATTAAAACTGCCGGTACCGGTGTATTTTTAGCTTGTTCAGGCTATGCGTTGCCACCTAAGGAGCGTTGTAAACAGACCATTAACTTAATTCCTGAGCACGAAACATTAAATATTCTAGAAGAAGCTGAAACAGCAGAAACAGATGCTTTAAGAGCCCGTAAACGCTGTCCAAAATGTCACACGGCTATGGATAGTTATCTACTTGATAATGAACGAAAACTACATATCTGCGGTAATAACCCGATTTGTGATGGTTTTATTGTCGAAAAAGGTAATTTTAAGGTTAAAAGTTATGAAGGACCAATTATTGAATGCGAAAAATGTGGTTCAGAAATGCATTTAAAATCAGGGCGATTTGGCCTATATATGGGCTGTACTAATTCTGATTGTAAAAATACGCGTAAGATCTTAAAAAATGGTGATGTTGCACCACCAAAAGAAGACCCTGTTGATCTGCCTGAACTAAAATGCACCAAGTCAGATGCACATTTTGTATTACGTGACGGTGCTGCGGGTATCTTTTTGGCGGCGCATAATTTTCCAAAATCAAGAGAAACACGCGCACCTTTGATAGAAGAGTTACAACGTTTTAAAGAGCGCTTGCCCGAAAAATTCATTTATTTGACCGAAGCACCAAATAAAGATCCTAATGGTAATCCATCAATTGTTCGTTTTAGCCGTAAAAATAAACAACAATATGTTACTTCTGAAGTTAATGGAAAATCGACAGGTTGGATGATGCAATATGTAGATGGCAAATGGATCAATAGCAAAAAGTAGGTAGGCACGTCTGAATTTTGTTAAAAACTTTCAGGAAAGTATGCGTTTTAGTATAAAGTAATTATTTTTTTGTGCTAGGCTGTGAAGTGACTTACCTTAGCAATTCTTCCTTTTGTAATGTTATTAAAAAGGAAGAAAGGCATACAGTTAAAGGAGCGTTTGAGTGTTATGAAATTGCAACAATTACGCTATATTGTTGAGGTCGCAAATAACGACCTCAATGTATCGCTAACATCCGAAAAACTGTATACCTCTCAACCCGGTATAAGCAAACAAATAAAATTATTAGAAAACGAGCTCGGCGTTCAGATATTTACTCGAGCGGGTAAACACCTTTCTCAAATCACACCGGTTGGTGAAAAAATCATTGCTCTTGCCCGAGAGATCCTCAATAAGTCCAATGATATTAAGATTATCGCCAAAGAGTTTAGTCAACCAAATCAAGGCTCATTAACAATTACCACTACCTATACTCAAGCTCGTTATACATTGCCAGTTGTGATTCAACAGTTTATGCAGCAATATCCAAGTATTATATTGCATATGGAGCAAGGATCATCCCCTCAATGTATTTTACAAACTCAAGCAGGTCTAGCTGAGTTTGCTATTGTGACCGATATCTCACAGCTTAGCGATGGTATGATTGCCTTACCTTGTTATCACTGGAACCAAGCTGTGATTGTAATGAAAGATCATCCGCTTACCAAAAGTAAATTAATTTCGATTGAAGAGCTTTCAAAATATCCGTTAGTTAGTTATGATTTTACTAATGATGGTTCAGATTTAAATCAAGCTTTCTTGCGTGCTAACCAATCACCTAATATTGTTTTTAGCACAACTGATGCCGAGTTAATTAAAACTTATGTTAAATTAGGTGTTGGCGTTGGTATTGTGGCAAAAATGGCGGTGATCAATACTTCAGATGACGATTTAGTTGTACTTAATGCTGGACATATTTTTCCTTACAGCACGACCTATATCGTTTTTCCTCGCTCATTATATTTACGCAGTTATATGTATGATTTTATCAGTCAGTTTTCGCCTCATTTGAATCGACAAGCTGTTGACAAACTTATGTTATGTGAAAACAATTCCGAAGTATTAACGATGTTTAACGGAGTAAAATTACCGGTTTACTAATTTATTCTATCTTTTTTATGAGAATAAAAAATTGAAACAAAGTGCGACATAACTCGCACTTTGGATGGATTATAACTATTCATGTCTTGCTTTTAAAATACCAATGACATCTTGTAAAGACAGATTCTGGTCTTGTAGTAAAACTAATAAATGATAAATTAAATCGGCAGATTCATTTTTTAGTTCCTCGCTGTCATGAACTGTTGCAGCAAGGGCTGTTTCAACGCCTTCTTCTCCCACTTTTTGAGCTATGCGCTTAGTGCCGTCATGATACAGTTTTGCGGTATATGATGATTTAGGATCGGCATTTTTACGCCCTGCAATTATCTGTTCTAATTCAAATAAAAATCCCCATTGGGTTTTAGTCGAAGCAAAACAACTTGTTGAGCCGGTATGGCAAGTTGGGCCAACTGGATCAACTAAAATCAATAATGTATCATTATCACAATCCGTTGAAATACTCACAACATTAAGAAAATTGCCAGAAGTTTCGCCTTTTGTCCAAAGGCGCTGTTTGGTTCGTGAATAAAAAGTGACTTTGCCGCTATTTTGTGTTTGTACTAACGCTTCTTGATTCATATAGCCAAGCATTAAAACATCGCCCGAAGCATAATGCTGAATAATGACTGGCATTAAATTATCCACTTTTTGCCAATCCAGTTGTTGTAATTCTAATTGGGTATTGCAATTTTGCGTTAACATAATCGAATATTTACTCCATTTTGTGCCAAATATTGTTTAAGTTCACCAATATTAATAATTTGTTTATGAAAAACTGAGGCAGCTAATGTTCCATCAACTTGTGCTTCATTAAATACCTGTAGAAAATGCTCAATAGTACCAGCACCGCCTGAAGCAATTAGTGGCACGTTGCATACTTCTCGAACGGCGTTTAGTTGAATAATATCATATCCATTACGAACGCCGTCTTGGTTCATCATATTAAGAACAATTTCACCTGCACCAAGTTTTTGTACCTCCTGTACCCAGTCGAGAGTGTTCCATTTTGTGGCAACGGTACGTTTTTCGTCACCAGTAAATTGATAAACATGATAATTGTTTGACTGTTTGTCATACCAGCTATCAATGCCAACTACAATGCACTGTACTCCGTAACGATCTGCAAGCCGTGTAATTAAACTAGGATCAGTAAGAGCAGGGGAGTTGATCGAAATTTTATCAGCTCCAAAGGTTAATATTTGACCTGCATCTTCAACCGTTTTAATACCACCAGCAACACAAAAAGGGATATCAATCACTTCAGCAACTTTTGCGATCCAACTTTTATCGACAACACGCCCATCTGACGAAGCGGTGATATCATAAAAAACGAGCTCATCTGCGCCTTCTTTAGCATATCTTTTTGCTAAGGGGACTATGTCTCCAATAATTTCATGATTACGAAATTGTACACCTTTAACCACTTGTCCATCGCGAACATCTAAACAGGGAATTATTCTTTTGGCCAACATGAAATTGCCTCCTGAACTGTAAATTTTTCTTCAAGTAAAGCACGGCCAACAATGACACCTTTAACACCACTGTCTTTCAGTGCTTTGACATCACTCAATTGACCAATTCCGCCAGACGCTTGAAAAGCAATCTCTGGGTATTTACGACTAATTTCCTGATACAACTTAACGTTTGAGCCACTGAGTGTGCCATCTTTGGAAATATCTGTACACAATACATGCCTTAAGTCATAAGGAAGGTAATCATCAATCACTTGTTCTAGTGTCTGACAGGAATCTTCTTGCCACCCATGAATAGCGACATATTTATTTCCTTGGTTGTCAATGCGGACATCAAGAGCCAATACTAGCCTTTCTGCACCATATTTTGAAAACCACTGTTTGACCAATTCGGGTTGCTTAATAGCTGTCGAACCAATTACTATGCGAGCAGCGCCGGCAGATAGCAATGATTGTATATCTTTTTCAGTACGAATTCCTCCACCAACTTGAACCGGTATTTGCACACCATTAATCAGATTTTGTATTAGCAAAATTTGGCGTTTTTGGGGATCTTTCGCACCTGTCAAATCAACAAGATGTAACAGTTTAGCACCTTGTTTTTCATAATCCTGTAAGCGTAAAAGTGGATCGTTGCCATAATCACGTTTTTGCTCATAATCACCTTGATGTAATCGCACAACAAAACCATCGATTAAATCAAGTGCAGGAATGATTATTGGAAAAGCTGTCATAGTTACATCTCCAAAAAGTTTTTTAGCAATTTTGCACCGGCTAAGCCAGAACGCTCGGGATGAAATTGCACGCCGTAAAAGTTTTCTTTTTGTACGGCTGCGGTAAAGCTTTCGCCGTAATTGGTTTCTGCTATTGTTGCTGAGCATAATGGCATCGCGTATCCATGTACAAAGTAAAAATAAGCATCATCAGGAATATCTCGAAATAGATGATGACCGGCTTTAGGTGAAACCTGATTCCACCCCATATGTGGTAAAGGTAAACCACAATTAGGAATTTCTCTAACTTTTTCGTGAATAATTCCCAATGTGTTAACATGTCCTTCGGTACTATAATCGGCTAAAAGTTGCATACCAAGGCAGATCCCTAATACAGGTTGAGTACAGACTTTGATAAGTTCAACTAAATGACGCTCTTTTAATTTTTCCATTGCTGAACTTGCGGATCCTACTCCAGGTAAAAACAACTTATCTGAGCTGAGCACGATATCAGGGTCAAGGCTAATTATTGGATCATAACCTAATCGTTGCACGGCATATTTGACTGAAGATAGATTAGCACAGCCAGTATCGAGGATGACAATCTTCATTTATAGTACTCCTTTTGAGCTTGGTAATCGGTCATTTTCAATTTTGATGGCTTGTTTTAATGTTCTAGCAAAAGCTTTAAATAAACTTTCTACTTTATGATGATCATTATCGCCTTCTGTTTCAATATGCAATGTAATAGCCATAGCATAACTTATTGAGTAAAAGAAATGTTCTACCATTTGTGTGCTCATATCGCCAACTTTAGGGTGAGTAAACTCTGCTTTAAATTTTAAATAAGGGCGTCCTGAAATATCTATTGCACATCTGGCCAAACACTCGTCCATAGGGATAACATAGGCATAACGGGTAATACCACGTTTATCACCGAGTGCTATTTTTAGTGCCTCTCCTAAAGCTAGTCCAGTATCTTCTATGGTATGATGATCATCAATATGTAAATCACCATCAACTTGGATATTGAGTTTAATTCCACCATGAGTCGCAATTTGATCGAGCATATGATCAAAAAAACCAATTCCAGTATTAATTTGACTACCTCCTTGGCGATCAAGCCACACTTCAACAAGTATTTTAGTTTCTTTGGTATTGCGTTCAACTTTTGCATAACGATCTTTAGTGGTTAATCGTTGGGCGATTTCGTCCCAATTTAAATTTTCAGGATGATATCGTAACCCTTGGATTTGCATGTTTTTAGCCAATTCAATATCTGTGACCCTGTCACCAATAACATAACAGTTTTGTTTATCTAATTTACCACTAGTAAGATATGGCAAAACTAATTGGATTTTCGGCTTACGACACTCACAATTATCTTCTGGAAAGTGTGGGCAAATTAAGACATCCTCAAAATTAACACCTTGCGATTTAAAAATCTGCATCATCAGATTGTGTGGACCATCAAAATCAGCCTGTGGATAGCTACTAGTCCCAAGCCCATCTTGATTGGTGACCATCACTAAATGGTATCCCGCAGTTTGTAGCTTGAGTAGGGCTGGGATCACATCAGGTTCAAAAGCCAATTTTTCAAACTGATCAACCTGAAAATCAACCGGAGGTTCAGTAATTAGTGTGCCATCTCGATCAATAAATAAGTACTTTTGTAACATTTTTGCTCCTATTTAATTGTTTTGAGCGCAGAAATGACTGCCTCGCACTCGGCTTGGGTTCCAATGGTAATACGAATAATATTTTGTTGCCCAATAGATCTACTTTGATCTCGTAAAATAATACCTTGGCGCCATAAAATATTAAATACATCTTTATCATGTTGAAATTTAACACACAAATAGTTGGAATAACTTGGATAAACTTTTTCGACAATTGGCAATTGTCGAAGTAAATTGGCAAATTTTTCCTTTTGATTATTTAAATTTATCACATGTAGCTTCATGGTATTCACACCATCTTTACTCAATGCTTGAGCTGCAATATCAGCAACAGGAGTTGCTAGAGGGTATGGTGCAATAACCTTCTGTAAGGCTTCGATCACAGGTTTATTAGCAATGGTGAAACCGCAACGTAATCCAGCCAAAGCAAAGGCTTTGGATAATGTTCGTAAAATCACCAAGTGAGGATAGTCATTAAGCCAATTAACGACACTAGAATCAGGCGAAAACTCAATATAAGCCTCGTCAATAATGACCAAAGCACGATCTTTGGCAATATTAAGTAAAGCTTTGATATCATCAGAATCGATTAAATTACCGGTCGGATTATTTGGTGAACAGACATAAATTAGTTTTACAGTATCAATATTTTGTTTTATACCCTCAAGATCAAGCTGCCAATCAGAAGTAGTTGGCACGGTTTTAGTTTTAATACCTAATGTCTCAGCACTCACCTGATACATACCATAAGTCGGAGGGCAGTACAAAATGCTATCTTTTTCAGGCTCGCAAAATGCACGCATTAATAGTTCAATGGCTTCATCAGCGCCACGGCTAACAATTAACTGCTCAGATTGCACGCCTGCATATTGAGCATAACGCTTAATTACTTTTTCAGGCTGTGGTTCTGGATAACGGTTTAAGGTTTGAGCGGTCAACTCAAAATGTGGAGCAACGGGATACTCGTTAGCATTTAACCACACATCGCCTTGACCACCAATACGGCGCGCAGATTGATAAGGCGTTAATTGCTGAACATTTTTTCGAACTAATTGATTGATATCCATTTTAGCCACCTATTTTTGATTTGTTGAATTTAATACCGATAGACGAAGACTAACTGCTTGTTTATGGGCGGTTAGTTGTTCAGCCTCTGCCATAAGCTCAACGGCATTACCTATTGCTTTTAATCCTTCTGGTGTTAATTTTTGTACCGTCATACGTTTTTGAAAATCAGCAAGCCCAAGGCTAGAATATGTGGCTGTATAACCATAAGTTGGTAATACATGATTGGTTCCTGATGCATAATCACCTGCTGACTCCGGTGACCAATCACCCAAGAAGATCGAGCCAGCACTAGTAATTTGTTCAACTAATTCATCCGCATTCGCAGTTTGAATAATTAAGTGTTCGGGACCATAGCGATTGCTAATAGCAACACATTCATCTAAATCTTTAGTTACAATAAGGCGACTTTCTTGTAATGCTTTTTTAGCGATATTTTGGCGCGTTAGTTGCGTAAGTTGTTTATCGACTTCAATCGATACTGCTTGTGCTATTTTTTCATCAGGTGTTAACAAAATAACTTGTGAATCAGGACCATGTTCAGCTTGCGACAAAAGATCGGCAGCAATAAAAGCAGGATTTGCTGAACTATCTGCAATCACTAGTACTTCAGACGGACCTGCAGGCATATCAATGGCTGCGCCATCAAGGCGTTGACTAACTTGGCGTTTGGCTTCGGTAACGTAGGCATTTCCTGGACCAAAGATCTTATCGACTTTAGGAACCGACTTGGTGCCAAGCGCCATTGCGCCAATGGCTTGTGCACCGCCTAATTGATAAACCTCGCTAACACCACATAATTGTGCCGCATATAAAATTTCGTCAGCAATGGGCGGTGGTGAACATAAAATAATTTGACGACAACCCGCAATTTTAGCAGGTGTTGCAAGCATTAACACAGTAGATAATAAAGGGGCAGAACCACCTGGAATATAAAGCCCAACTGAATCAATAGGGCGCGTTACTAACTGACATTTTACGCCCGGCACTGTTTCGACCATAATGGATTGATAAGCTTGTGCTTGGTGGAATTTTTCAATGTTGGCAACCGCTAATTGCATAGCTTGTTTTAATTCAGGATTAACACGATTTGCGGCGGTTTTTATTTCTTCTTGTGTAAGCTTTATTTGCTCAATTTGAATTTTATCAAATTTGTTACTTAATGCTTTTAGAGCCTCATCGCCGTGCTGTTTTACTTGTGCCAAAATATCAGCCACTGCTTTGCTAATCGAATCCGAAGCATTAATTGCTGGGCGAGTAAGAAGTTTCCTGCGTTGTTCGTTAGTACATTGTTGCCAATAAGAGAGTTTCATATTATTACTCCATCATTTTTTCAATTGGTAATACAAGAATTGAACTTGCGCCCAATGCTTTTAATTTTTCCATTGTTTCCCAAAAAAGAGATTCACTACTCACCATATGTAGCGCAACACGATTTTGTTCGCCTGTTAACGGTAAAATCGTTGGATTTTCAGCTCCCGGCAATAGCGCAACAATATCATCTAACACCTCAGTCGGGGCATGGAGCATAATATATTTGGATTCACGAGCTTGAATGACGCCTTGAATGCGCGTCATGATTTTATCGATTAATGCCTGTTTTATTGGCGATATTTCGCCTTGACGTTGAATTAAGCAGGCTTTTGATTTATATATAACTTCGATCTCTTTTAGTCCATTGGCTTCAAGCGTTGCACCACTTGAAACCAAATCACAAATTACATCGGCAAGTCCAGCCCGAGGAGCGACTTCGACCGAACCATTAAGTAAGCAGGTTTTAAAGTTAACATTATATTGAGCAAGATAACGGCGGAGTAGGTGAGGGTAAGTGGTGGCAATACGCAAATCACTTAAACATTTTGGTCCTGTATACTCAAAATCACGAGGTGCTGCGATCGACAACCGACAGCCACCAAAATCTAAACTGCGCAATTTTTTAAATTGTGGATCTTCGCCTTCGGCCTGCCTATCTAATACTTCCTCCTCTAAAACATTTTCGCCGACAATCCCAATATCGACAACGCCATCAATGACCAGTCCGGGGATATCATCGTCACGAACACGCAAGATATCAATGGGCATATTTTCAGCAAAAGCGATCAAACGTTGTTCTTGAAGATTAATTTTAATACCACATTGGGCAAGTAACTTTTTTGATTCGTCACTTAATCGACCTGACTTTTGCATAGCAATGCGTAAACGCGAATTATCCAACATATCTTTCTCCAAAGTTATCTAAAAATTTATAAACTACAAACAAAAAACCCTCGGAAGTTTGATCTTCCGAGGGTTTCTGCTTGCTTTTGCAACATCACCGGAAGACCAAAGTCTTCCAGCACCAATTGCCCGAAGACTATTCAGGAATGATGGTGATGATGATGTGTACTAATAGCATTAGTAATAAAAACGCAAAAACAATTCATAAAAATAAAAAACCTTTAACTGAGTTGATAATTAAAGCTACTGAACAAAATATAACAGAATTTATTTGCTCGCAACTTTTTTTTGTTTTTATGTAAAATATTTTTAACTCAAAATTAGTCAAAATGCATTACTGATTTTACAATAACACATAAATGATTTACATTATACTGGTTATTAATTGATTATTCAGAAACAATCTTTACTATATATTGTTTTATATATTTATTGTCATTATATGAATATCAATAATAAGGCTTTGTGGCAACAATTCTATATAAATAAAGTAAATCAAATTATTATCTATAATAGGTATGTTTTTTTATAATGAATAACATGTTATAAAAAACACCATTTAAGGAATTTTAGCGCAATATTAATTTTTACTATAATTTAACACTCATGTTTTATATTTTCTTATTTATTGTTTTTTAAAGAAATAAAACTCTATTATCAACAAGTTTAGAGCAAAGTTTTAATGTTTTTATGAGTTTTTAAGACAGTTAGTAGATCTTGATTTACACAAGGTCGAGAAGAATAAGTATAATAATACCTAAGTTACTATATTTTATATTTGAATATAACAAAGGTTTTTATTAAAGAATGTCTTTAATTAAGCATACTGAGTGCGAAATAGCATTTAATAATATCAAGTTTCAACAACGAAGAATATCGTTTTACATGTAATAAATATATTCGATTTTGTTACCCACTTATTTTAGCTAGGTCTATAAATATAATATCTAATCTGAAGTTACCAAACATTTACCGAATTTGTATTTTTAGTAATATTATTTTAGGAGTTTTAAAAAATGAATCTGATCTGGTCAGCAGTTGGGCAAGTTGTTAGTTCTTGTCTTCCGGTTTTTTTGTTAATCTTTCTTGGATGGTTATGTGTACAACAAGGGATCTTTTCGAAGGATTCTAAAAAATTATTATCAGGGCTGGTATCAAACTTTGTATTTCCAGCTTTACTTTTTGTGCATACGTCTCATGCTAAGCCATCGCAAATATTCAATGGTATTTGGATGATTGCGTTTTTCTGTACTATGTCTTTTTTATGGATAATTTGTTTTTTAACCAATAAATACATTTTGCACAAAGAGTTAAAGTCGACGGCTATGAATGCAATGCTATGTTGCTTTCCCAACATGGGCGGGATGGGAGTTCCTTTCTTGACGTTAATGTTAGGGGCTGCATCAACTATTTCCGTTGCGATTGCTAATTTTGTTGTTGCATTATCATTGATCCCAATGACAATATTTTTATTAGAACTTTGTGATACTAAATTGTCTGGCGGTAAAGTTACTGGTGGTATGATCCTTAGTGCAGTAAAAAATTCACTTATGAAGCCGATGTTTTTAGCCGTTATTTTAGGATTAATTGTTAGCGTTACCGATGGAACTAAATGGCTACCACATTTTGTGTTTAATACCTTTGATATTATGTCAAATGCCTGTAACTTTATTTCGCTTATTGCGGTCGGTGTTGGTATTCATGGTGTTAAATTGAAATTATCTAAACCATTAATGATTAATGTTGTGTTGAAAAGTTTCATTACACCAATTGTTGCACTTATTTCCGTATATCTGTTTGGCATCACAGGTATGGAAGCAGAAGAATTAGTCTTCTTATTGGCAATGCCAACGGCATCAACAGCGGTTATTTTGGCTTACAATTGGAATGTTGAGCAAGAACAAGCATCAAGCATTTTCTTCGCATCTACAGTTTTATCTATCTTCATTTTACCAACCTTACTGCTTATTATGGACTTTACCATTCCAGGTGTTGCTTAATTAAAAGCTAAATATAAAAGCTCTCATTTAATTTTAGATGAGAGCTTTTATTATCAATTACATGTTTCTTTGGCAAGCCATGCTGGAATTACTCGGTTGTTTACAGTAATAATAACCATCGTATTTCAAAAATCAACTAAACTTGCTGCTCACAAATGAATGGAAAAGTAAAAAGAGTAATACCAACTTTGGATTAAGATACGGCATAATCAACAAGTATGTAGTGATTCAAAAGGTGAAGACTAAGTCTTAATTGATTAATTATTATAATTTTGTTAACCGCCATAAGGTGATTTTAGAAAAAACGCCTTATGGGGTTTTGGAGTGGTTATTTAACCATGAAGTGTAAATAACCCAGTTTTTTTCTACACATTAACAATAGCAAGAAATGTAGCGATAATATTGGTAACTAAACTAAAAAGAGCCATTGTCTTTTTTAGTTTGCTAACTAGAAGCTATAGCGAACACCTGCTAATAAATCAATTGAACTTAGCTCAGCACTAGCATTAGTTCGATAGTATTCATTATGTTTTTTGATGTTTACTTTTCCTGCATCCACATAACGAGCAGTGAAATCAACAACCATATTATTATTTAACTTATAAGCTACGCCAGTAGCAACATTCCATGCAAACTTTGTTTTTGTTTTTGATAATGAACGTTCATAATTAGAACCATCAACAGAAACGTTATATTTTTCCTTATGGCTATTTTCTAATTTAGTAAACGCAACACCAAATCCAGCACCAATAAATGGAGTAATTGGCGAGTCAATATCGATATCATAATAACCGTTTAACATTAATGTATTCATACGGGATTTGACTTTTTGAGTAGTACGAAGACGATATTCTTCATAATTAGTATATCTATTTTCTTTTTTATCCGCATTGCCACGTAAGGTAAGAGATAATTCTACACGTGCAGGAATATCATAATTAGAAAAGTTGTAACCTAAATTTAAAGCACCTGCTAATTTAGCTTTATGCATTGAGTTAAAAATACCATCGTTGACAACAGCGTCGTAATTATAATGTAAGGTATCCTTAATATTTTTCACTTTTATTATAGAAGCCCCTAATTGACCTCCTAGATAAAATTCATTTGTTTCAGCATAAGCAAAATTTGAAAAACAAGCAAAAGTTGTTAATGCAATTAATGTTTTCTTCATTTTTATTTCCTTTATTATGGTTGTTTAAGACTCGCTGATTATAAAGCAAATAAATTAAAAATCAATTTGAGGTATTTATCCTATTTTAGGAGATTGCTACATTACAAACTTACAAATATACAAAATTTAGGGTAGGTTTAGTTTTCTATGAAGTGTAAACTAAACGTTTTTTCTACATATAAATTTTTTACAATTAACATACTATAACCGATAGTTTCCAATTCTCAATTTCTTCCCAATATTTTTGTTCTTGTTCTAAATCAAGTAATATCAATTTATTATTTTCAACAAACTCCTTGTTGATTTCTAAAGTAACTATAGTTAGTTTATTTTTTAATAATTTTAGACGAAATACATGTAAATCAATTTCTGAATTTCGTTGATTATTGATGAGTATAGATAATCTTAGGATTTGCATTAGCGGTATTATATGTTTGTATTCGAACAAACTAAAATAGGGTAGTGTATCTATATTGATAGTTTTTCTATGGTAACGTACAAGGGTAGATAAAAGTAATTGCTGTTCTTCGTTAAATCCGGGTAAATTACTATTTTGTAAAATATAGCTTGAATGTTTATGAACTGAAGAAAAGTTAATTTTTAATCCTACCTCATGTAACAAAGCAGCCCAATATAAAATAGATTCAAGGCTTGCCGGAATAGATGTTGGTGCTTGTTGTTGCCATTGCGAAAATAAATATTTTGCAGTTTTAACAACTTGCGTGGCATGACGTTGGTCTATATTGTAATGTTCTGAAAGAGTTTGCGCGGTATTTTGTCTAATATCTTGGAAATTAGGACCTCCAATCAATTCATAAAGCACCCCTTCACGTAATGCGCATGGGCTAAATTGTAAAGTATTTAACCCAAATGCGTTAAAAACCCCACTAAATATAGCTAGCCCGCTAACAAATACATTTTTTCTTTCAATAGAAAGTGATGGGTAGTCAATATCATGAAAAGAGTTGAATTCTAAAACATAACTAGTTAAATCATCGAGCCTTTTTTTGGTAATAATTCCATCACAAACACCAATATCTAATAAGATACGATAAATAGACTTAATAGTTCCAGATGTACCAAATGCAACAGTAATATTTTGTTTTTTTATAATATTAATCAAGCTTTCAATTTGTTGCTCGGCGGCAAGCTTTGCTTGTTCAAATGAAATAGCGTTAATTTTATTTTCATGAAAAAACTGTTTAGCATAAGTTATGCATCCCATAGGGCGGCTAGCAACAATCATCGGTTTTAGATCATTTCCTCTACCTATTGCAATTTCTGTAGATCCTCCACCGATATCTATTACAAATTTAGTATCATTTGACGATGTTGGTTCAAATGTCATAGTACCTAAATAAATAAGACGGGCTTCTTCTTGTCCTGATATGATTTCTATAGGAAATGGAAATACTTTAGCCGCAGCCATTAAAAATTTATATCTATTTTTTGCAACCCGTAATGTGTGGGTTGCTACAACACGAACATGTTCGGGTGGAAATCCATTTAATCTTTCGGCAAATAGTGTAAGGCATTCAACACCTCGCATAATGCTTAATTCACTTAAATGGTTATTAGTATTAAGCCCTGTAGCAAGATGAATATTTTTTTTATTTTTATAAATAATCTGTACAGCACCATCTATAATACGAGCAATAACCATGTGAAAACTATTTGAACCAAGATCAACTACCGCATATTCATTGAATTTATTCACTTTAAATCCCTTATGCAACCGTTTCTAACTGATTCAAATAATCATAAATGGCATATTGTGCTCTAATTTTTTTCTTATTACCTCTTTGTACATAATTATTAGTTGCATCTTTATCAATAATACGAGCTTTTACATTATCATTGCATTGAATATTAAAAATATTATGTATAGTTGATTTTATTATTGGGTCGAAGATTTTTACTCCTACTTCAATACGATTATCTAGGTTACGAGGCATCCAATCCGCAGAAGAAATATAAGTATCTTTTTTCCCATCATTTTCAAAAATATACACACGAGCATGTTCTAAAAACTGATCGACAATACTTGTCACAGTAATGTTTTCACTTAAATTAGGTATTTGTGGTACCAAAACACAAGTTCCTCTTATTACCATTCTGATTTTTACACCGGCGCAAGATGCACGATATAATTGATCTATCATATCCTTATCGGTTATTGCATTAAGCTTTAAATAGATACCTGCTACTTTACCTGATTTGGCATTATTTATTTCTTGTTGGATAAATTCATAAAATCTCAATCGGGTATTTTGTGGAGAAACAAGTAAATGATGGAACGATACTGGTTTAAATGGGTTTTCAATGAAATTAAATACATTTTTAACTTCATCTGTAATTACAGGATCTGCAGTTAATAACGAAAAATCGGTATAAATTCTTGCAGTCCTTTCATTAAAATTACCTGAACCAATATGGGCGTAACGAACAATTTCGCCATTTTCTTTACGGTCAATCAAAAATAATTTGGCGTGGATCTTTAGTTTTGGTTGTGAATAGATGACTTTAATTCCACTACTAATTAATCGTTTTGCCCATTTTATATTTGCCTCCTCATCGAACCGTGCTTGTAATTCAACAACTACAGTGACCTTTTTACCATTATTGGCTGCATTAATTGCAGCGTGAATAAAACGTGAGTCTTTCGCTACGCGATAGATATTCATGCGAATATGTGTAACAGATGGATCAAACGAAGCCTGACGCATAATTTCTAGTACGTGTCCAAAAGAATAGTAGGGATAATAAAGCAACACATCTCGATCTTTAATCGCATCAAACGAATTACGAAATTTTTTAAATCGATTATAGCTTAGGCTTGGAATTTTTTTATTTAATAGCCTTTTTTGTCCAAAGTCCGGAAATTTTACAAGATCTTTAAAATTAGGATAGCGTCCACTTGGCATTGCGTCTTGTTCAGTTAATAACAATTTATTAATCAATAACTCAAATAATGCTTTTGGCATATCTTTTTGGTAAGTAAAACGAACTGGTTGAGCAGTCAAACGTTGTTTTAAACCTTGTGACATAAGTTCAAGCAAACTGTCTAATTCCGTGTTTAATTCGTATTCAGCATCTCTATTAATATTAATAGAATAAGCATTTAATTCTTTGGCATCAAAAAACACTTTAAAAATATCGGGCAAACAGTAACGTAATATGTTATCCAAAAAAATGATCGATTTATTTTTAGTTGAAACTTCTGACGGTAATAAAACAAAACGAGGAATATTATCTGTCGGTAACTCAAGTAACGCATAATTGGTTTTATCTTCAGAAATAATTTCTACAGCCAAATAGGCATGATCATCTTTTAAAAATTGAATAAGTTCGGTATGACTATCGAGTAAAATAGGGGTAATGTATTGCCTAAGATTCTGTTTATAATAATTTTTTATCCAAGTTTCTTGGTAAGTTGAAAGTTGTCTTTCGTTAATCAAAAAGATTTGATTTCTTGCCATTTCTAATAATAGTTCATTATAAAGTTGGTCAAACTGTAATTCTAGTTGAATAACTTTTTGGTTTACTTGGCGTAATAAGTTTTTAGAGTTAGAAGATGAGTTGGCTTGTTCTTGTTCAATAAGCACATATTTTTTTAAATTGGCAAACTGTACTTTATAAAATTCATCAAGATTACTTGAGTATATACCTAAAAAATGTATCCTCTCTATAAGTGGATTACTTTTATCAGCAGCTTCTTGTAAAACTCGCTGATTGAAAGATAACCAACTTAGCTCTTTTGGTGAGTATACTTTTTCTTCAATCATTTTAATCTTTCAAACTCTATTAATAGTATTTTATACAGGATATCTTATGTAAAAAAAAAAGCTAGCATGTAGCTAACTTTTTTATTGTAAGACAAATAATAAGTATGCCGTTTTAAATACGGTGAACAGATGTTGTGTTAGTAGTTCCACTTGGTACTAAAGCACCAGATACCATCACAATAATATCACCTTGTTGTAAACCGCATACTTTCACAGCCATTTCTTTACCTAAACGATAAAAATCGTCTGTTGAGTTAATTGAATCAATTAAAATAGGCTCTACACCTTTTGTCACGGCTAACTGATTAACTGTCTTTTGACTTGAAGATAATGCTAAAATACGAGCTCTAGGGAAATAATGACGAACTTCCCTAGCTGATTTACCACTACGAGTTGCTACAACAATTAATGGAGCATTTAAACGCTCAGCAATTTCTACAGCACCACAGCAAACAGCTGAAGTTATACTTAACTTTTCTTCTTTTGATGTCAATTCTAACGATGCTGGAATTGTGCTATCAGTTCGGTTACAGATAGTCGCCATAACATTCACAGTTTCGAGAGGATATTTACCTTTAGCACTTTCACCCGAAAGCATAACAGCATCTGTACCATCAATAATTGCATTAGCTACATCACCAGCTTCTGCACGAGTTGGGCGTGGGTTTTTAATCATTGAATCAAGCATTTGTGTTGCTGTAATGACTGGTTTAGATGCTTTATTACATTTCTTGATCATCATTTTTTGAGCAAAAATAACTTCTTCAACAGCGATCTCAACCCCTAAATCACCACGTGCAACCATAATACCGTCAGAAGCATCAAGAATTTCATCAAAATTATCTAAACCTTCTTGGTTTTCAATTTTAGATATAATTTTAATGTTTTCACCGCCATGAGCTTTTAAGTGAGCACGAATATCTTCTACATCAGAACGTTTTCGAATGAATGATGCAGCAATAAAGTCAACACCTTGTTCACAACCAAAAATGAGGTCATTTTTATCTTTTTCTGCTAGTGCTGGCAATTTAATTGAAACACCAGGTAAATTAATACCTTTATTTTCACCAAGTTCACCATTATTTAAAACAGTACAGATAACTTCATTACCTTTAATTTCTTTAACGTCCATAGCAATTAAGCCGTCATCAACTAAAACACGATTACCTGGTTTAAGATCATGCGCAAAACCATCGTAAGTTACGGCTACACGGTCTTTGTTTCCGATAACATTTTTGTCTGTGGTAAACGTGAATGTTTGACCCGCGACTAGGGATACATCATTACCGCCTTCTAATTTAATAGTGCGAATTTCAGGGCCTTTGGTGTCTAGCATAATAGCGGCTTTTAAACCGGTTTCTTGCATTACTTCACGTAAGTTTTTGATACGGTTACCATGTTCTTCGTAATCACCATGAGAAAAATTCAAACGCATAACATTCATGCCAGCATTTAATAATTTTGCTAACATTTCTTTTGATTCAGATTTTGGTCCGATCGTACAAACAATTTTTGTCTTTTTCATAATAGTATCTACTTAGTAATTTATTTAATGTTAAAGTTAAGGTTTTAATTCGATTCAAAAAATTCGATAAACAAACGTTATGCAAAAGCAAACCCAATAGTAAAGCATTGGTAATTTTATTGATTAAAAGAGAGGCTTGTAGCTCGATACAGCTACCAAAATCACATAAAATCTTTGAAGAATATAATAATTTCATCAATAAGTTAAACCCTTTAAAATTATTCTTATTATATTCTTAACAGTACTTTAAATAAAGTTTTTTATCTTTAATATATTTTGTTATTTATAATAACATAATAAATTATAGCAACTAAACATTTGGCTTACATTAAGTCTTTAAGTTGATAAATTAGTTCGTTATTGTTATTTTTTAAGGTTAGTTGATTATTTTTTAAATTGATCTTTGTACCGTCAGTAATTAAGTTCTCAATGATATAATCTAATTGATTTAATTGATCATCATTACAAAGCATTTTAGTCATCACAATACCACTACCTTTTATGCTACCGTTGTCTAAAGTAACTTTACCAGAAAAATGGTTACACATTTTACCTGTAATTGTCAGGTTTTCACCAAATATAATTTCAGCTTGATCATCTAACGAAATATCTTGGCCGTTTGCTTTAGTGAGCACAAAACGATGATGCATAAGATCGGCTTCTTGTAGAGTTTTTGCCCCCTCACATCCAGACAGAACCAATGAGGCTGTAAATAGAGCAGTTAACAAGGGCGTTTTTTTCATTTGAACTCCTAATAATAGGTTAAGTTTGTTATAATTAGGCATTAATGAGACTTTAATTAAAATATTTGACACGCTATGCTATCTCAACAGCAATTAAAAAATCTTGACTCAATGACTTTCCTAAATAAGCATAAAATAATAAAATTAGCTAAGAAAAGTCAAACTATAGCAGATATAGATTCTGCCATACAAGATGCTAACTTACATTATCAAAGCCGAATAGAATCGTTACCGAAAAATATTGTTTTTCCCGAAAATTTGCCTGTAACTGAAAAAAAACAAGAAATTTATGATGTTATTAGACATAATCAAGTAGTTATAATTGCTGGTGAAACTGGCTCGGGGAAAACAACACAAATTCCCAAAATCTGTTTAGAATTAGGCTTAGGCGTTAAAGGCTATATTGGTCATACTCAACCAAGACGATTAGCGGCACGTTCAGTAGCTAATCGTATAGCTGAAGAGCTAAAAACAGAAATAGGGCAGTTAGTTGGTTTTAAAGTAAGATTTTCTGATCATGTCAGTGACACAACCCTGATTAAATTAATGACTGACGGAATATTGCTTGCTGAAATTCAGAAAGATAAACTCTTACTACAATATGATACTATTATTATTGACGAAGCTCATGAACGCAGTTTGAATATTGATTTTATTTTAGGCTATCTTAAGCAATTATTATCTAAACGCCCAGACTTAAAAGTCATAATAACATCAGCGACTATTGATGTGGAACGTTTTTCTAAACACTTCAATGAGGCTCCAATTATTGAAGTATCGGGTCGTACCTATCCTGTCGAGGTTAGATATCGTCCCCCAATCCTGAATGAAGATGATAATAATGATAAAAGTTGTGATTTTCAACCAATTATAGATGCCATTGATGAATTATCAACTGAAAGTCTTGGAGATATATTAATCTTTTTAACAGGAGAACGAGAAATTCGAGATCTTGCCGATACACTTAATAAGTTAGAACTTCGTCATACGGATATTTTGCCATTATATGCAAGGTTATCAGCATCAGAACAAAACCGAATTTTTCAATCACATACTAAACGTCGAATTGTCCTTGCTACTAATGTGGCAGAAACATCGTTAACTGTTCCGGGCATTAAATATGTGATCGATTCGGGGTTAGCCAGAATTAGTCGTTATAGTTACCGAACTAAAGTTCAACGTTTACCTATTGAACCAATATCACAGGCATCTGCCAATCAGCGTAAAGGGCGTTGTGGACGAACATCTAATGGTATCTGCATACGTTTATATGATGAACAAGATTTTTTATCTCGCCCCAAATTTACCGAACCCGAAATATTGCGGACCAATTTGGCTTCAGTTATATTACAAATGACATCATTGGGCTTAGGCGATATTGCCGCTTTTCCTTTTGTTGAAAAACCTGATTCAAAATATATTCGTGATGGACTTCGCTTATTAGAGGAACTTGGGGCAATTTATACCATACAGAATAGATATCATTTAACTGAAATAGGTAAAATTTTAGCACAACTACCAATAGATCCAAGACTAGCCAGAATGTTGGTTGAAGCAAGGCGCCTAGGGTGCATTAAAGAAATAATGATAATTACTGCTGCTTTATCGATTCAAGATCCAAGAGAAAGACCTTTTGATAAAAAGCAAGCTTCGGATGAGAAACATCGTCGTTTTGTTGATAAAGAGTCAGATTTTATTTCTTTAATTAATTTATGGAACTACATTAAAGAACAACAGAACGTATTATCAGGGAATCAATTTAGACGATTATGCCAAAAAGAGTTTTTAAATTATCTTCGAATCCGTGAATGGCAAGATGTCTATACGCAAATTAGACAAATAATTAAGCAATTAGCGTTTCCGATTAATAGTAAAGAAGCTGATTATAATTCATTACATATTTCGTTACTAAGCGGTTTACTATCTCATATTGGAATAAAAGAGCTTGAAAAGCGTGAGTATGTAGGGGCACGTAATATAAAATTTGCAATTTTTCCTAATTCAGCACTTTTCAAAAACCAACCCAAATGGTGTATTGCTAGTGAACTTGTTGAAACAAATAGATTATGGGGAAGAACAGCAGCAAAAATTGAAGCTGAATGGATTGAACCTATAGCTAAACATTTAGTGAAATATAACTATAGCGAACCTAGGTGGTCTAAAAAGCAGGGCACAACAATAGCAAACGAAAAAGTAACTTTATTTGGGTTACCAATTGTTACTAATAGAATAGTAAATTACAGTAAAATTGATCCTATTTTAAGTCGCACTCTGTTTATTCGGCATGCATTAGTTGAAGGTGATTGGTTAACAAGTCATAAATTTTACAAGCAAAATCAAAAATTGATTAATGAAGTTGAAGATTTAGAACATAAATCACGTCGACAGGATATTTTAATTGATGATGATGAATTATTTGATTTCTATGATAAACGTCTAGATGAATCCGTTATTTCATCTAGACATTTTGATAAATGGTGGAAGCAGAAACAAAAATCTGTTCCTGATTATCTTAATGTACAAAAGGAGATGCTGATCAAACAATCAGCGCAATTGGTTAATTTAAATAATTTTCCTGATTTCTGGTATCAAAATAATTTTAAGTTAGCACTTAGTTATCAGTTTGATATTGGTCATAAAAGTGACGGTGTCACTATAAAAATTCCACTTGATATTTTAAACCAAATTAAAAACAGGGGATTTGATTGGCAAGTGCCAGGTTTTAGAAAAGATTTAATAATTGCATTAATCAAATCATTGCCTAAATCATTACGACGTAACCTTGTCCCAGCACCAAATTATGCAGATGCATTTTTAGATAGGGTAGATACCATAGAAAAACCGCTTCTTGAATGCTTAGAAAATGAATTTTATAAAATGACAGGTGTAAAAATTACATCAGAAAATTGGCAATTAGAACAAGTCCCTGAACATTTAAAAATGAATTTTAGTATTATTGATAGTAATAATAACGAAATTGCTTCAAGTAAAGATCTTGATACGCTAAAACAGCAACTCAAAACTCAGCTTCAACAAGTTTTATCATCTATTACTATTAATAAAAAAGATAACTCAATTGAGCAAAATAATTTGACAAATTGGACATTTGGAAAACTTCCTGATGTTTATGAAGAAAAAGAAAAAAACTATACAATTAAGGCTTATCCAGCAATTATTGATAATCAAAATTCCGTAAGTATAAAGTTAGTTGATAATCAATTAGAGCAACAAAGATTAACTAAATTAGGTTTAAGACGCTTATTAATGCTTAATATTCCCTCTCCAATCAAGTATTTACATGAAAAATTACCCAATAAATCGAAATTAAGTTTATATTTTAATTCGTTTGGTAACGTGTTAATGCTTATTGATGATTGTATTGCTTGTGGTATTGATTATTTAATTGAAACAAACAATAAAGCAATACATTCAACTGATGATTATCAGCAATTACTTGATTATACTAAAACTCATATTAATGAGATAGTTGTTGATATTGCTCAACAAGTCGAACTAATATTAACTTTGCATTTTAGCATTAATAAAAAGTTAAAAGGGGGCGTTGATTTATCTTTAGCATTTGCCTTATCAGATATTAAACAGCAAATTAATAAATTAGTTTATAGAGGATTTGTTGCTCAATCAGGTTATAGAAGATTGAATGATATCTCTCGATATTTAGCAGCAATTGAGAAAAGAATTGAAAAATTATTTCAAAATATGGCAAGAGATAGACAATCAATGAGTATTATAGAAGATGTTCAGAGTCAGTATGATAATTGGATTAATAGTTTATCAAACAATCAACGATTAGACACTAAAGTGACAGATATCCGTTGGATGATTGAAGAATTAAGAGTAAATTTATTTGCGCAGCAACTTGGTACGTCATATCCAATTTCGGCAAAACGCATTAAGCAACAAATTGATGTAGTAAAATCAAAATTATAGGTTCATAACTAAAAAATAGGGCGCTCATGCGCCCGATCATCTATATAAACTATCGATACAGATCTACAAAAACAGTTATATTTGGACCATTTGAGTCATGGGCAATTCTAGCAATATGATAATACTTTGCCCCAGCATCAATAGCTCGTTTACCTGCTTGATAAGAAATTTCCTGATCAGTCACATAATAACCTCTAAATTTGATTGTATCAAACGCAACCATTTTTGCTGCAGTTGCATCATTCAATTCTTGAATCTTTCGTCCATCAGGTAGAGTTACAGTGTAACGTGTGACACGTTGTGGCTCAGCAACTGTCGTTGTAACTTGAGATGCAGAAGTATTAGTTGCGGCAGACGTTGTTGCTTTTTGAGCGGCTTGATTAATGACTTTTACTTTATTATTAAATTTATCAGCATAAAATTTTTCATTAAAAGCTGAAGGAGAATAATAGCCAGGTTTCTCTACCTGCATAGCTACATCACCACCTTGCGCAAGAGCTAGTTGGCCAGCTTCAGAGTCATATGGAATTGCATTTTCAGGTTGAAGTTTACGTTCAGGTGCATTTTTCTTAAACAAATAAGCAGCAACTTGTATATTACTACCTAATTCACTACGTGAATCAATATAATAAGCATAAGCACCTTTTGCTAATGCTTCTTTAGCAATTGCTTGGTTAATATCATATTCACTAGGAAAATAACCTCGAATACGCACAATGTTGAAAGGTTCTAAGCGTATGGCTTTAGATTTTGGATATTCATAAATACCTTCAAACTTACGAAGGTTTTCGGCTTGTTCTTCTAGTTTAGGAGCATCAGCCTTATATAATTTAGCATACACAATCCGCAAAGTATCGTTCGAAGGACTGATATTAGTTGTAGTTATATAGAAAGAAGCGGCTCCTTCTTTATCAGCAGCTCTTGACATTGCCATAACATAATCACTATCAGTATAAAAAGCTCCTCGGATGGTTATACTTTTAAATGATTGTAAACCTTTAGCTTGTTGTTCCGTTAATTGCTGAGAGGCAAAGGAAGAAAAAGAGGTTATGGCCAAACTTGCTAAAATGATCGTTTTCTTTAAACTTGTCATATATTAAGACCTTACAAAAATTATTCTGACTATTTTAACATAAATAAATCTAATTACCTAAATCTATTAAATCTTTTAAATTTTTGATAAATAAATATTTTCCTCTAGCTAATAAAATATTTTGTTCTTGCAACTTTGATAAATTTCTACTAACTGTTTCAATTGTTAAACCTAAATAATTAGCGATATCAGCTCGGCTCATCATGAGCTTAATATTCAATGAAGAATGACCTCTCTTTTCATAACGCTGATAAAGTGAATAAATAAAGGTTGCTACTCGTTCATCAGCTTTTTTTTGAGAATAACATAATACTAATTTTTGGTAATTATAAATATCAGAGCTTAACAAATTAAACACTAGGTCTCTAATATTTTTTTGGGTATCGACTAACGACATCAGCTCATCATAATAAAGCTCACAAACTATTGTATTACTAAGAGCTTGAATATTATTGTTATACACTTGAGTTGCAATTGAATCTAAACCAACAATATCTCCTGGTAAATAAAAGCCATTAATTTTTTGATGATTATCAGGAGTTGTAACAAAAGTTTTTAATGCACCCGAATGAATAATGTAAAATTTAGTAAAGGGTGTATTAGATTTTGCTAGGATTTCATTTTTAACATAAGACATTTTTCGTTCTAATATACTGTTTAATTTATTGTTAAGCAACATGGGAATACAGAAAGATCCCATACTACATAATTCACATGGGACAGAATAACTTTTTGAACGTAATGTCTTAAAAATATTTTGCATATAAAAGAAATAATTAAAATTTATTAAGTTATTAGAGTATCATATTTTATAATAAAACAACAATTGCTCATTAATTAATATTTATATTTATTTGTAATAATGTATATCATTTAACATAATATACATTATGCGAACCACGATAAACGTACGTTAATTCTGTAGATACAAACCATAAAATCATGCCGTCAATTTAAATTTAGACTACCAAATCCACCAACCCTATAATCAACCTATAAATAAACAACAAACAAATAAACAACAAACAAATAAATAAATAAAATCAACATGTTAAATAATGTATATTATGTTAAATGATATACATTATTATTACGAATAAACTACCACTCAAAAATAATTGTCAAAACAAATTATTATTTGTATCTTTGTTAGTTGCACTTTGGATATTTTTATTCAAATACTTTATTTCTTTGCCATAAATATAATCTCGCTTCCTGCGAGTGGTATTTTTAAAATGTGTTTTTTTATTTTACCCCATACTTGCATTTCACAAGCTTTACAATTGAACTTTAGCAATAATTCTTCATTATTTTGAATTAATTTCATTGGCGTAACTTTAGTTTTAACACCCTGAATTCCTTTTGCTTGTTTTGGACATAAATTAAACGCAAACCGTAAACAATGTTTGGTTATCATTAAGGGCGCATCTTCTTTAACTTCATGCGCTTCATAGGCACTTTCAATTAATTCAACTCCATGTTGTGTATAAAATTCTCTTGCTTTGTGATTATAAACATTTGCCAAAAAGCTCAAATGATTTTCAGGATAAAACGGAACTGGATTTTGTTCTGGTTTACGTTTTTGGCGACAATAACTTGTTAATCTTTTAGCAGTCAATTTATTAATACTATCCCTTCGAAGCTGATTTAGTTGGCTGCTTGGAATAAAATAAATTTTTGATAAATTTAACTCAAAATCAGTAAGATAATATATAGTTTTTCCTAATTTAGATAAATTATCTCTAATATTTTTCAATGATTTATCTGGTTGTTCTGCAAGTTCGAATGTCCCTTTAAGTTCTGACTTGACACAAATGCCCTCTTCACTTTTTGCAATTAGCTCTATACCTTTTTCAATATTATATAGTTTAAATGACACACCAATTCTGCGATTACTTGATTCTTTTAATAAATTTTGTTGCCACACATGATCAAGATTTCGATTCACTATATAAGGTAATTTAACTGAAAAAAGCGGCTTAGGAATTTCATTCGGGTGAATTCGATATTGATTAGCCGAAAGTTTCTCCACCTTATCAGCTCTAAATCCAAAAATCTCGCGTTTTATTAGTACATTTAAGCCATCTCCATTAGTTAATATTTTCTCAGATTTTATATCGATAGATTTAGGTGTAATTTGAGTTATCTCACCAACTTGCAAACCAATGAATTTAGGTGAATCAAATGCGCCTATATTGGATTTTCTTCCATGTACAAAATAATCTGTACTTCCTCGATGAAATGTTTGGTGTGGATCTGGTATAAAAAAGTGCTCAGTTCTGCCACTTGACGATGATTGTAAATCAGGCCAATTTGACAAAATAGTATCTAATTTTTGACGATAAAAGGCTGTAATATTTTTAACATAACTTAGATCTTTATAACGTCCTTCTATTTTAAAGGATCGTACACCTGCTTGAATTAATTCGCTCAAATTATCTGATTGGTTATTATCTTTCATTGATAATAAATGTTTTTCGTAAGCAACAATACGCCCTTGATCATCTTTTAAGGTAAAAGGAAGTCGACAAGCTTGGGAGCAATCTCCTCGATTTGCACTACGCCCTGTGTGTGCATGTGAAATATAACACTGCCCTGAAAATGCAACACAAAGCGCGCCATGTATAAAAAATTCTATTTTTGCATCAATTTGCTCATGGATTTTAGCTATCTCAGTTAAATTAAGCTCACGAGCTAATACTATTTGTGAAAAACCAACATCAGATAAAAATTTGGCTTTTTCAGGTGTTCTTATATCCATTTGAGTGCTAGCATGTAAATCAATAGGAGGAATATCCATCCTCAAAATGCCCATATCTTGCACAATTAATGCGTCAACACCTGCATCATAAAATTGCCATATAAGTTGTCTTGCTGGTTCAAGTTCATTATCGTGAAGAATGGTATTTAAGGTTACAAATACTTTTGCATAATAATGATGAGCAAATTCAACTAACTGGGCTATATCACTAACCGAATTTCCAGCATTATGCCTAGCACCAAAATTTGGCCCACCAATGTATACGGCATCTGCGCCATGTAAAATAGCCTGTTGCGCAATCTCAATATTTTTAGCGGGACTAAGCAATTCTAATTTATTATTGGTGACAAGATATGACATTATAAACTCTTTGAAGATCTAACTAGCGAATAATTTGGTTTTTATTTTACATGCATTATTATAAAATTAATAATAGTTGTAAAAAACTTTCAGGAAAGTATGTGTTTGAATATAAATTTGACATAGATCATCTAGTCTTAGTTTCGATAAGTTTCATTCCTTAAAGCCTCTATACGTTTTTCTAATGGTGGATGAGACATAAACAATTCAGAAAATTTTGCTTTTTTCGCACCATTAATGCAGAATGCTAAAATCGAAGTATCTTCACTTGGTTCATGGCTAGTTTTTAGTTTTTCTAACGCGGCAATCATCTTTGTACTGCCTACTAATTTAGCCGAACCAGCATCAGCGTGAAATTCTCGATAACGAGAAAACCACATAGCTATAAGGCTTGCTAAAATACCAAATACGGTTTCAAAAACCATAACTATCAAGAAATAGGTTAACTGTGATAAACCACGATTACGATCATCCAATGCTTGAGCTACAACGGATGCTAACATTCTTGAAATAAAAATAACAAAAGTATTAAGAACTCCTTGTAATAAAGTCATTGTGACCATATCACCATTAGCAACATGACTCATTTCATGACCGATTACCGCTTCAGCTTCATCTTGAGTCATAGTATTTAATAAACCAGAACTTACTGCAACAAGAGAACTATTTTTAGTTGCGCCGGTTGCAAAAGCATTAACATCTTGAGCATGATAGATGGCAACATCTGGCATTTTTATATTAAGTTCTGTTGATAAACGACGAACAATATCAAGCAACCATTGTTCTTGACTATTACTTGGTTGAGTGATGATCTCTCCCCCTACTGACCGCAAAGCCATTCGCTTAGATAAAAGAAGGGATATAAAAGATCCTCCAAAACCAAATATTGCTGCAAATATAAGTAATCCTAGCGTACTATGTGAATCAACGCCTAAGATACTTAGAATGATTCCAAATACAAACATAACAGCTAAGTTAGTTAAAATAAATAATCCTACTCGCATCATGAAAGTGTCCTTTTTTATTGGTGTTAATGAAACTAATTATAATTCAATTTATTTTCAAAATAATTTTTCTGCAATTTTCTGCAATGTTATTAATAGATGAGCCTAGCCAAAATATCAGACAGTCCTCACCTCTATCATTTTGTAGTTTTGTTTTTAGTAAAATTGTTGTTCATATTATTCTGGCGCTCCCCCTTACCGTTGACAAAATGACGGCGTATGTAATTAAAATAAATTTTAATATATTCAAATAGCACTTTATTAGCTAATTTTCCTAGCTTATAGTAACAATCATGAATAATATGAGTTTTAACTTTTAATAACCGTACTACCCAATATTCCATCTTTGATTCACGAATATATTGTAACTGAAATCAGCACTGTAATCTTGACTTTTTTAAAAGCGTTTCTGATGCAATTAATACCTACTATATTTTTCATAATTAATATTATAATATTTTAGATTTAATATAAAAACCAACAGTTATTATGGAGAGTTAAAATGACAGTAATTCAAGGTATACAAAACTACTTTGATGATTTAAGAAATGAATTGAAAGTTCATAAGACAGTTAAAAGTTCAAGTAAAATGACTAATTACTTTTAGGGAAAGTAATAGTCATTTTACAGTTCAATTCTGAGCCTTATGCTTATATTAAGATTATAAATATAGTAACTCAGAAAAGAAAATTTTATTTAGTTAATAAAAAAAATAACCTATTAATTAATAAATAATTTTATTTTAAAATGATTTCCCCTATTTTTTTTATTACTGGTAATTTTGTGTCATTAAAAAAATCATAAGGTTTATTTTTTAATTTGTCATATTTTTTATTTGAAATAAATGGGCGTACAGTAAACAAAAATAACTTATATGCAAAACCTGTTTTTCGCTCATATTTTTCAATTTGTGCGGAAATACCTTTTCTTTCTGTATTAGTATTTACTTTTGATTTGGTAGTTAATTTTGGCGACTCAACTTTTTTAGTTTCAGTTATTTTCCCTTTTTTAACTTGTTTTTTTTGAAAAATATCTAATTTGTATTTTTCTAATAATGGCGCATAAGTAGGAACTTGTTTTAAATTATTATATTTATAATTTAAAACAAATTTATTATCAATATTAATATGATAAAAATCAACGTAACGAGTAAGGGTTCTCAATGAACCGTCTTCTTCTATTTTTCGAACAATAGTAGGAGTTCCAAAACTGTATACATGATTAAGTAAATAATATATAAATTTATACATTTTGGTTATATCAAATTTGTAACCTTCTAAAATAGTATTCGAAATAACTATTGGATCACATGTATCTATACTTTGATTGATCCCATCAAATTGATAAAAAGCATTACCTAATATATAACATGGTTTTTCAGCCATCATAGCATAAATTCCAACTCCTGAATTAATGAGAAAGACCGCATCACATAATTCAATAAGATCAAGAAAATTAGTTTCATTAGGCACATATTGAGCATGAACAAGCTCAGGTTGAACTGTTTCCAAAGGATGTTTTTTACACAATACAATCCATCCATATTTTTCCATTTCTTGAGCGACTTTATCTATTACCTGAACAAAATTTTCAAAATTTACTGCGGTTCCAGACATATATTTAACAACACTGTCACTTGGTCTTTGAAATGGTATAAATAATACTTTTTTGCCACCTATTCGAAGCTTATCAGAAAGGCTGCGAGAGCCTATTCTACTATCTTGATGTTCTAATGGTGTTTTTTCATTAAAACATTTATAAATATAATTTTTAACAGATTCTATTTTTAGTTCATCTAATTCAATATTCCAATATTCTTCATTATAAGTCAATGAGTCAGCATTAAACCCTTTGGAATCAAAAAACCAACTATCTGGTAGAGCCCCCCGCTCAAAAACAAGATATGGAAAATTTTCCTTTCTACTCCATTCATAAATGTTCTGACGAGCTTTATTTCCATAAGGGGCATTAAATAAAATTAAATCAATATCGTTATGCTCTAACATTTGTCGAAATTCTTTATCATATAAACCATCATCCTCGTCAATAAAATCAAACTCATTTATATATAAAGGTGTACCTAACATAGGTATAACATCTCTCATACAACGAACAATATTAGTTTTTGGTCTGCCTAATATAAGTATTTTTTTATATAAAGAGTTTTTAGAAATTAAAGGCTCAGGATGTTCTAGTGTATTTTCAAATTCTTTAAATATTGATTGCCAAATGGAACGATTTTTTTTCATTGCATCAGGATTATAAAAAGATGCTTGTTCAGGTCTTGGGTGCCATAAGTGAACAATGAATAAATTAGCAGCATAAGCAGCCCTTCCAAGAAGAGAAAACTTAGCACGAAAGCCACTATAAGTATTAAAATTCCATGACTTTCTATCTAAATAGTAGTCATCAGGTTTTGGAAACTCATTATTTTCTATAAGTATTCGATGATATAACTCAAAGTCTTCAAATCCATGCCCTCTAAATTCAGAATTATGTCCACCAATTGATAAATAATAGTATTTATCAATAATTGACATTGGAGTACAAAAAGCCATCGTTTCAACTAATGTTTCGTCTCCATATAGCCATTTTAATAAAAACTGATTATATTTATCATCATTACTTATTTCATAAAATTTTTCAGTTCCTAGTTGAGTTAAATATAGTGCAGGGACAACAAAAATTGATTTTTTCTTATCATTTACTTCAAATTGAATCATAAAATTTAACAGTCTATCCCAAAAATTTGATGGAACCCTAAAATCAACATCCATAAATGTAATTTTTTGACCATTAGCATGAACAACACCAAAATCTCTTACTTCACCTATCGAAAATATTTTGTTACTACTATCATGATACAGATAAGTTATATTATATTTTTTACATATATTGGATGCTATTAATTGGCTATCAATATTAGAACCAGAATCAACAAGAATGAATTCAAGCTCTTTTTTTTTCGGAAAAGATGAAATTAACTCTTCCAATCTAAGCATCAAATAAGGTAAAGCAGGGTCATTGCGAAATGGAACTATAACTGTTAATAGAGGTGAATACATTACTTTAAATTCCTTCATTTTTATTAAGTATAGATAATTAATTATAAAATTTTAAATTTTGAATTTTGAATAATAAATAGATCCTTTAATTTGGGATTTATTGCATAAATAACTACGATATCTTTCAAACAACTGAGTATCGGGTTTATGCCCTTCCATCCAAAAACGGTCAAGTCCATTTTGAAAAGTTAACCCTTTTATATCATAATGTGCTTTACCGAGAGCAATAACAGGCAATCCATGAATCAAGGCTGAAAGTCCACAAGTACTATTAACCGTGACCAACCCGATTGCTTTTCTAAGTAAAATTGGCATAGGAACGCCATGGATATATATCACCCGTTTACTAACACCATAACGACTAGCCAATTTTTTTATTAGTCGGTTATAATTATTAAAACCTTCATCCATCGGATGATGCTTGATTAGTAAATAGCTTTTTTCATCAGCAAATAAAGAAAATGAGCGTATAACTCTGAAAATATATGATTTCATAGAGTGATAATGGCTATGCTCTTGAATTTGAAAATCTTGATTGCATTGTAAAGGAAAAATGTAGAATGGTTTATATTCATTGTCAATAACATTTTTTATCAATCTAGGCTCTATTAACTTTGATTTCAATTTTCTAATTAAAGCTAAAGCCCAATGAAAAGCATAAAAAGATAATGATGTTTTCCTATGATGTATATAATTAGAATATTTATATTTCTTTAATAGCATAAAAAAATAATAAACAATACTGTAGTAAATCATTGAATAATAATGAGACTTCCCATTACTTTCATCTATAGAGGTAATTTCAATATTTTGATAAAAATCATGATTTTTAGGTAAGAGAGAAAAACCATTAACCCCATCTTTCTCAAAAGTAATATAATGCGGTCTAAGATAACCTTCTTCAAACACCCAAAATGATAAATTTGGATTAGAATTTACTATTGACTTAGCTATTTTGTGGTATATCCGACAATCGCCAAAAACAATAATTGCGTCGATAGAATGTTGATAGATATAATCTTGTAAAAATTGAGGGAACTCTTCAACTGATTTACAGAAAGAAACACTATTTTTTGAATAAAAATACTCATCACCTCCATTTAAATTTATTTTATAAACGTTACATCCTGATTTTTTCAACCACTCTGCAACGTTTTTAAAAAAAGGACCAATAGGACCTTGTAGAAATAATATATTTCTTTTAGTATGAATTAATTCGTATAAATAGTGATTCATTGTCCTTTTATATAATAAATTATATAGAATAAATTTATTCACAACTGAATAAACTTATTAATACTTATAACCTATTAACCCTATTCCTAGAATGCTTTATAAAGTATAGCTTTACTATTAAAAATAATTAAAAAACTTTACCAATATATCACG
Source organism: Gilliamella sp. Bif1-4 (assembly GCF_001690535.1). NCBI lineage: Bacteria > Pseudomonadati > Pseudomonadota > Gammaproteobacteria > Orbales > Orbaceae > Gilliamella > Gilliamella sp. Bif1-4. The sequence continues at coordinate 62,002 of NZ_LZHC01000062.1, forward strand.
ATTCTACATTAATTAGTAATTTTTTGAAAAAATATTTGTAACTATCCCCTAAAATAGTACAGCAAAAAAGTAGAAAATTCTCTATGATAAAAGTAAAAGGGGATTTAATTATGAAAAAAATGACTGAACATCAAATCGTAGCTATTTTAAAAGAAGCTGAAGCAGGTATTCCTGTCAAGGAACTCTGCCGTAAATATGGCATGGGTAATTCAACTTTCTATAAATGGCGAGAGAAATATGCCTGTATGTAACACTCAGACATTAAACGTTTAAAAGAACTAGAGGTGGAAAACGATAGGGTATTTTCTTATACATAAATGATTAAAGCTAAAATTTAGAGTTGTTTAATTTTAATTTACAAATAAGAAAAACAACCTGTTTTAACTTGTTAAATTGTTTTTTTAACCAAACCTGTCTAATTTTGCTTGAAGCTTTTAATTTTTTATCATTTAAATAATTTATTAAAGTTTCTGGATCGGTAAAATTTAAAGAATCAGGATGAATATAAATCGGGTAATCATACATCACAATATAAATTAATTCATGAAGTGTTAGTGATCTATTTCTTCTAATATTAGGGTATATATCAATTGTTAATCCCCAGCCCGAATAAAATGGCTGCCCATAACACACTACTGGTTTATTTCTGATTAAAGCTTCAAAACCTGCTAATGAAGTGATTGTATGGACTTCATCAACTTGCTCAATACAATCGATAATATCAACAAATTCAATAATATTATTAACATATTTTTTTATTTCGAATGTATCAACTTCACCTCTTCGATTACCACTTAAAACATCTGGATGAGGTTTATAAACAATATAATCGTCAGGGTTATTTTGTCTAACAGTTTTTATTAACTCTAAATTTGTTTTTATAATAGGAGAACCATATAAAATAGATGCGTCATCTTCAACCTGTCCAGGTATTAAAATGATTTTTTCTTTATTTCCAATAGGTCTAATATTCATTTTCTTACCAACATTGTATTTACCTAATTTAGTTACAATTAGTAAGTTTTGTAGTGAGCTAGCTTTTTCTTTTTCCTTTTTAGTAACTTTTTTATTTGTTAATAAAAACTCTAATTCACTAATATTTTGTGAATTAAAATAAATACCTAGTTTATCAATAACCAGTGAATATGGCATAACTAGATTGGATCCTAAACCAATAGAACGGATAAAACCATCCTCAATACGAAACGGATTCATACTGTTAATAATTGGAAGTAACTCTTTTTTTCCTTGTCCCCATATTAATAATTTTTCAGTTTTAAGTTTATTTTTTGTATCTTTGTCATTAAAAATTTTTATATATTTATCCACTGAATAAAATCGACATTTTACAGAAGGTAACCTTAAATAAGGTAGCAGTACTTGTTTCTTCCAGAATGAAAATCCAACTAAGTTAATCGTACCTCTAAGTTTATTATTGAGTGTTTTGATTTTGATTAAATAGTTAATAACATCAAAAATAGTTCCTTTTTTGCCTGTATAAGGATTAATGTATTTACAATATAATATGTAGCTTGCGATAAACAGCTCTAAAACTGTGGCTTGGGTTCTTCTATCATTTGCTCGTAAATGGTTTATATTTTTATGTCGATCATCAGTGACCCCCCAACCAGCATACCAAGGTAAACCAAAGGTAACAACATGTTTACCCAATAAAAGTGCTTCAAATCCCATATGCGATGTAACGACATACACTTTATCAAAATGTTTAAGCAATGAAAGAGAGTTGACATCTTCACTAAATAACATAACAGACTTTTGGTTAGCTATTTGAGTTAAATAACCTTTCTTGTATCCATTAATTACATCTGTATGGGTTTTTATATAAATCGTTGAAAGTGGGTTCTCCTCGACTGCGCAATTTAGCATTGATATAAAAGTTTGTTTATTTGCTCCACCTAGCTCGACAGCCATATCTCCAAATGTTTGATCGATAACTAATACTTTTTTATTTTTATTATTGATTTTATCCTCGAAACCACAAAAATCAGGTGCATGATTATATTTTGATAACTGTGCTTCAATAATTAATTTTAATGCAAAGGTTGCTTCATTTATATATTGATTTAAATTCGTTTTATTTTTAATTAATATTTCTAATTCTGATGGTTTTCTAGAATCATAATAAATTCCAATACTATCGGCAATAAGTGATAGTGGAGGATAGCCTTCTAGACCTAAACCAATAGAGCGTAAAAATCCATCTTCAAGAGCAATAAATGGTAGTAAATGTTTAGTTGCATATGTCCTAGCTTTTATTGTTGTTGGGCGATATCCCCACCCTGCAACTGCATCGATTTTCTTCTTAGTATTTTTTTTACTAAACGACAGATCAGAAAAAAAGTGATTAATACTTTTTATTGTTAGGATTTTTTTTGAAAAGACTAGAGCATTTTTCATTTAGAATTCTATTAATAATAAGTTTATGTAATTTTTTGTTGTTTATTATGGTAAATATAAGCTTGTTCAATTGTATCAAATTGATATAAGTAACCAGCATCAAGCACCATAGCTTTATCACAATAATTTTTTATAGCATTCATATTATGTGAAACTAGAATGAGAGCACGATCTTTTTTATTTTCAAATAATTCTGTTTTACATTTTTCTGTAAATCTAGAGTCACCAACAGCAATCACTTCATCAATTAAATAACAATCAAACTCAATTGATAAAGACAACGCAAAAGCTAAACGAGCTTTCATTCCAGAAGAGTATTTTTTTATTGGTTCATATAAATAATCGCCTAATTCCGCAAAATTTTCAACGTATTCTTTCGCTTTTTCAAAATTACATCCATAAATTCGACAAATAAATCTTAAATTATCCATTCCCGTCAAACTACCTTGGAAAGCACCAGAAAAAGCTAATGGCCAAGAAATTGACATATTTCTTATTATTGAACCTGTAGTTGGTTTTTCTATTTCACTTAGAAGTCTAATTAGTGTAGATTTACCTGCACCATTACGTCCCAAAATGCCAATTTTTTCTCCTCTCTGTAAAGAAAAATTGATATTATTGAGAACTGTTTTATATCCTTTTCTTGTTGAGTACTGTTTACCTACATTTTTAACAATAATCATCAATTATCCTCAAGAATATAATTCTCATTAATTTTTACCATGGTTAATCCCACAAATAATAAAACTATATTACAAAAAATCAAATAGCTTACATTTTGATGTGTTATAGTTGAGGGGCCGAAATAACCTGCTCTAAACATTTCTGTTCCATTAATTGGCGGAATATAAAGCAATAACTTTTGAATTTCATGGGGAAAGGTATCAACCCAAAAGAAAGCTCCAGATAAAGGCATAAGGATAAAACTTAAAGTACCCCACATTTTATCAAAAGCACCATATTTGGCAGATAAAACAAAAATGATTAAACCTAACCCCAGAGAAAACCAACACATCAACCCCCAAGCACATAACATATAAAAAGGATCATAAGGTATAGCAATTAGTCCAGCAAAAATAAAAATTGATATAACAAAAACTTGAGCTGCACTTGCCCCAATCACTTCAAGAAATACACGTGCATAAACTAGATCTAAAATTTTAATGTTACGATGATATAACAATGCTTTATTGGCTGCTACTGAACCTTTTGCTCGAGATGAAGCATTACGCCACATCATTACCATTGGATAGCCTGTTAATACAAATGCAATAATATTAAGATTGGATACAGAATTTATTTTAAAAAAAAACCACATTAAACTTATTAACAACGTTAACGACATAGGTTCAACAAATAGCCAAAGGAAACCGATATTATTACGCCCATAACGGGTAATTATTTCCCTTAAAATTAAAGCATTCAATACATTAATTTGTATTTTTAATGAACGCATAAATGATGTTTTAGTAATTACTCCCGTCATTAATCTTTATGTTCTCTTATACCAGCTGAAAGTAAATTAATAATACCATATACTAAAAAGCTAATTATAAAAGTCGCAATGATATTATAAATGCGTGCAGGTTTAAATGATACATCTGATATACTCGGTTGCTCTATTCGTTCTAGATAAAGTTGCTTTTTAGTTATTTCTACCTGAGCATTACGTAATGATAATGTGGCTGCCTCAAATTGTTGTTTAGCAACCGTATTATTAATTAATATCTGCTGATACTCAGCTAAATTAGCATCTCTATTTTTATTTCTTTGAAATTCAGCTAGAGCATGAGCTTCTTTCTTCATCTGTGATTCAGCATTTTTCAGTTCTGCTAGCGATGCGGTTATGAGATCTTGTTTGGCTCGTAAATTTATTTGGTTTACAAACCCTTCAGCTTGTTTTAATAACTGTTCATTTATTTTGAATGCATCTTGCATATCAAAAGCATTTACACTAATTGTAGCAATACCTGTAGAACTGTCAAAATTAACACTTATCATATTGCACATGTATCGATAAAAATATTCTTTTTTATTATAAGAATCAAGATTGAATCCATTAAATCGAGATATTATATCGCCTTTTTGGGTATACCACTCTTGTACAGGTAGAACTTTTTCAACAGAAGATAGCGCATCTCTAGATTTTATATATGACAAAACAACATATGAATCATCATTAGAGCGTGAAATTCCAACTTTTGAAAAAAAACTTCCCAGCCCTCCTAATGATGATTGGGTATCCGAAGAACGTATAATATATGTTGCTTCAGATGTATAAATATTTTCAGCAATTAATCCAAAATAAATTATCGATAATAAAGTTGGTAATGATACAATTAGATGTAATAACCAACTTTTTTTTCTTTTAAAATTTAAAAACATAAAATCTCACGAGTGTAATAGTTAATAACTTATTCACTAATCTGGTTAATTTGATTAACAACTCCAACACCTGGTGAGAAAATCGCATATAAGAATTTTTGTAGTTCTAAAATTGGTGCAGATGCAACATAAACAATATCATTATTCTTAATTTGGAAATTCTTCATTATGAATAATGAATTAGGATTATTTAAGTCTATTTGATAAACCGTTGGTACAAGCTCTTTCTTATTATCTATCGACAAAGTGTCTTGATATCTAAACACAAAAACACCACGGGCATCAGATTGACTATCTCGTAAACCACCAATACGAGCTAATGCTTGTGACAAATTAATTCCAACAGCTTCAAATCTGACTTCTTTTGTCGATCCTATAGCCCCCATAGAAATAAAAGAACTAGGCTTATTAATCAAAGCAATAACATCATCTTTTTGAAGATGAACATTAAATTTAGGATTAGATAATACTAAACTTAGTGGAATTTTATCAACTTTATTATTTCTAGTGACTTGTATTAAAGTATCTTTAATATCATACATATTGCTACCTAACATGGTAACAGCATCTAATAAACGCTCCCCCTTAGCTGTTATAGGCATTTTACCACTAAATTTATCACCAATAACTGTAACATTTGAAGAACGTTTTTCTAAAACAGTGACAATTACTTGGGGTCTATTTGCAATTCCAGATAATTTTTCAATTATTTCTTTTTGTAGCTGCGTGGGAGTTTTATTAACAACTTTCACATTCCCAACAAACGGCAAAGAAATAAATCCTTTAGAGTCAACAACTACTATTGGTAATTCAGTTAATCCAGTTTTTGGAGCAGCTGTATCACCTGAACCTACAAACAGTATTGCTGGAGGGGTTTCAATTACAGAAATCTTTATACTATCGCCTTTACCTATATTATCAACTTTTTTATCTTGGCTATCTCTTTCATTAATAAACTTTGTAAAGTTAAATAAATTAGTTTGCGCTTCTTTTATAGAATCAGGTGAAATATTTAAATTAACGATTTTTACTTTATTATAAATTTTATCTAATTCAGCATGTTGTTTATTTATATTTTTTATAGATGAAAAATTTGGTCCTGAATGAGGTAAAACAGTACAACCACTTAAAATAATTGCTAGCGTTATTGGAAGAAGGGACGGTAATTTCAAAATAAATTTCCTTATTCATCAATTGATTATACATTTTTAAAGTGTTTTGGATTACAAATTCACATATGTATTTTAGTTAATAAAATATATTTAATTTATGCATTAAAAAAATAGGTAAATTTACTGCAAACATGCATTGGAGGAGACCCTATCAGCTACATCCCACACACATGTATTTTACTTTGGCTGCTTCCTTCCGGACCTGACCTAGTGAGCAAAAAAATGTTGCAAGAGAACCCATAGAGCCTCCATTGAAGCGGAGGTATCATACTTGAATTATTAATTTTTTACAACTACTTTTTAGTATAGCACAGCTGTTCGGCTTTTCTTTAGATGCTACATCAAAAGAAAAGCCATTATTTGAAATGATAGTATGTAATTCAAAAATTAGATTACTAGATTTTTCTCAACACGCTCTCTAAATTTTATACCTGGTCTGAATGTAACAACTCTACGAGCTGAAATATCAACACTTTCACCTGTTTTTGGGTTTCTACCTGGGCGTGAATTTTTATCACGTACTGTAAAATTACCAAATCCAGATAATTTAACTGGTTCCCCTTTTTCTAAAGCCACCCGAATCTCTTCAAAAAATAGCTCTACAAGGATTTTAGATTCTTGTCGATCAATATTAAATTTTTCGGCAAGACGATCTGCAATATCTGCTTTAGTTAATGTCATATTATTATTCTCTTAATAGGGCTTTAAAACGATTTTGTAAGGCAGTAACGCATTTGCTTACAATGTTAGTTATGTCTTCTTCTTCAAGCGTACGTGATTTATCTTGTAAAATCAAACTAATAGCAATGCTTTTTTGATCTTCTTTGATATTTTCACCTTGATACACATCAAAAAGAGTCACTTTAATAAGTTGCTCACCACCCGCTTTTTTACACTCTAAAATAATATCCGCTGCTGGTATTGTATTTGAAACAATAATAGCTATATCACGTTTATTTGACGGATACTTGGATAAATCTTGAGCTACAGGTACCTCTTTTTTACTAATTTTAGCTAAATTTATTTCAAAAACAAGCGTTTTACTATTTAAAGACAATTTTTTTTCAATTTCTGGATGCAAGACTCCTAAATGACCTAATAACTCATCATTTAAATAAATCGCTGCACTTTGTCCTGGATGTAAAGCCGGGAGTTCAGATTTTTTTAACTGTATTTGATCACCACACCCTAAAAGAGAAAAAATTGACTCAAGATCACCTTTGAGATCATAAAAATCTACATTCTTTTTAGGGAGCTGCCAGTGTTCTTCGTATAAATTACCAGTAACAATACCTGCTAACATTAACTCCTGACATACGCCAAATTCACAATTTTCATCAGGAATAAAACGTAAACCAGTTTCAAATAATCGGGCACGTGTTTGCTGACGATTTTGGTTATATAGTATCACATCTAATAACCCAGACCAAAGTGATAAACGCATAACTGACATTTCACTTGAAATTGGGTTAGGTAATTTGATTTCTGGATGTTCAGGATATAATATTTGCTGAACTTCTGGATCGACAAAGCTGTATGTTACCGCTTCTTGAAACCCTCTATCAACCAATAAATCCTTTACTCTACGTAATGGGATTTGACTTTCTGGTTTCGGTTTCATTACTGATTCAATTTTCAAATTGGCATTTGGAATATTGTTATATCCGTAAATACGGGCAACTTCTTCAACTAAATCTTCTTCAATTTGCAAATCAAAACGCCAGCTTGGTGATTTTACAATCCAAACATTGTCTTTATATTCAACTTCACAACCTAGTCTAATCAAAATATCGGTGATCTTTTGTGTTTCGATTGTATAACCAATAATACGATCAATTTTATTACGGCGCAATTGGATAGTTGCTTGTGCAGGAAGTTCAGCTTCATGTGTCACATCAATAACTGGGCCGGCTTTTCCACCACAAATATCAATTAATAATTGGCTTGCTCGTTCCATTGCTGTAAATTGTAATAAAGGATCAACTCCTCGTTCATAGCGGTGTGATGCTTCTGTATGTAAACCGTATTCACGTGCTTTACCCGTTATAACTAATGGATTAAAGAATGCCGCTTCAAGAAATACATCTTTGGTTGTTTGTGTTACACCAGATTTTTCACCACCCATAATCCCAGCTAGCGCTAAAATTTTTTTGTGATCAGCAATTACTAAAGTTTTATCATTAAGTTTAACTTCATTACCATTAAGTAAAGTCAGTTTTTCATCTTTGTTTGCATAACGAACAATTATGCCCTTTTCAATCTGCGATAAATCAAATGCATGCATTGGGTGGCCAATTTCTAATAATACAAAATTAGTTATATCAACAACGGCATCGATTGAACGAATTCCACCACGACGCAATTTTTCTTTCATCCATAGTGGCGTTTGAGCATTAACATTAATATTTTTAATTACCCTACCCAAATAGCGAGGTAATGCTGTGGGTTCATCTATTTTTATTGATACTGTATCGGAAATTGTTGCCTGTACACTGTTAACTTTAAGTGCTTGCATTGGAATATTGTTAACTGCAGAAATATCTCTAGCAATCCCAACAATACCAAAGCAATCAGCCCGATTAGGTGTTACACTAATATCTATTATGACATCGTTTAAATTTAAATATTCACGAATATCTTGTCCCAAAGGAGCATCATCAGGTAATTCAATAATACCATTATGTTCATCAGCAATCCCTAATTCTGAGTATGAACATAGCATGCCTTCTGACGGTTCACCTCGTAACTTAGCTGATTTGATTTTAAAATTACCTGGTAAAACAGCCCCCACTGTAGCACATGCAACAGTCAAACCTTGTCGACAATTTGGCGCTCCACAAACGATATCAAGTAATTCTTCTTTGCCTATATCAATTTTTGTTACACGAAGTTTATCAGCATTCGGGTGCTGCATACATTCAACTACTTTACCAATAACGACACCTGTAAAGTCACCTGCTACTTTTTCGACATCATCAACTTCTAAACCAGCCATTGTTAATTGATCTGCTAGCGTTTCGCTACTAATTTCTGGATTGATCCATTCACGTAGCCAACTTTCACTAAATTTCATGTTTTGATCTCCAGAATTAATTAAATTGCTTTAAAAAACGTAAATCATTTTCAAAGAAAGAACGTAAATCAGTGACACCGTAACGTAACATAGTTAATCGTTCTATCCCCATACCAAATGCAAAACCACTATAAACTTCAGGATCAATACCTACATTACGTAATACATTAGGATGAACCATTCCACAGCCTAAGACTTCCAGCCATTTACCATTTTTAGCTTTAATATCAACTTCAGCCGATGGTTCTGTAAATGGAAAGTAACCTGGCCTAAAGCGTATTTCCATATTATCTTCAAAAAAGCAGTGCAGAAAATCATGCAATAACCCTTTTAAATGTGTAAAACTGATATCTTTATCAACTAGCAAACCTTCCATTTGATGGAACATTGGTGTGTGTGTTTGGTCATAATCATTTCGATATGTTCTTCCAGGAGCAATTATTCGAATGGGTGGTTTTTGATTTTCCATTGTGCGAATTTGTACTGTTGAAGTTTGCGTTCTTAATAAGCGTTTTGCATCAAACCAAAATGTATCATGATCTGCACGAGCAGGATGATGAGCAGGAATATTTAATGCATCAAAATTATGGTAGTCATCTTCTATTTCAGGACCGGTTTCAACAACAAAACCTAGTTCACCAAAAAAATCAACTAATCGATTAATTGTTTTTGTAACTGGATGTAATCCGCCTAGTTCAAGTGAGTTGCCAGGCAATGTAATATCAATTGTTTCATTGGTTAGTTTTGCATTAAGAGCCTGACGCTCTAAATAATTGCGCTTTTGATTCAATAGCTGAACAACTTCTTGCTTTGCATCATTGATTTTTTGACCCACAGATGGACGTTCATCGGCAGGAACATCACGTAAAGAAGCCATTTGCATTGTAAAATAGCCTTTTTTACCAAAATATTCCACTCGAATTTGTTCGATCGAATTAATATCATTAGCACTTTCAATAGCGGATTTGGCGTTATTCACCAGTTCAACTAATTGAGACATACAGTTCTCCTGCTTATTGTGTTTATTGCATAAAAAAAGCCTCTTTTTGAGGCTTTTATAATTATTTTTTGTTTTTTCTTTGCCTCACGATTTAGTATTGCTAAAGAAACCAAAAAAGAAACAAAAAATAGCTATATTCATAATGAATTTACTCTTAAAATATTAAAATTGAATGATAAAAGCCGAGATAACTCGGCTTTTATAAAGCTATTATAGTGCTGCTTTTGCTTTTTCAACTAATGCAGCAAATGCATTTTTGTCAAATACAGCAATATCAGCTAAGATCTTACGATCAATTTCAATTGACGCTTTCTTTAAACCATTGATAAATCGGCTATAAGAAAGACCGCATTGACGAGCAGCAGCATTGATACGAACAATCCATAATTGACGGAATTGACGTTTACGTTGGCGACGGTCACGGTAAGCATATTGTCCAGCTTTAATTACAGCTTGGAAAGCAACACGATATACACGTGAACGAGCTCCATAATAACCTTTTGCTTGTTTTAAAATTTTCTTGTGACGTGCACGAGCAATAACACCACGTTTAACACGAGCCATAAACTATATCCTCTAATAATTAATCAAAACTTAAACGTATGGAACACACGCAGTAACTAAACCTAAATCGCCTTTTGACACAGTAGTCAAACCACGTAAATGACGTTTACGCTTAGTTGATTTTTTAGTTAGGATATGACTCTTGTTAGCTTGCTTATGCTTAAAGCCACCAGAAGCTGTTTTTTTAAAGCGCTTTGCTGCGCCTTTTACAGTTTTAATTTTAGGCATTTTATCAATTTCCACTTCGCATTGTTAATAAAAACAAAATAATGGTGTAGTTTTCAATAGTATCAAAATCTAGCTTGTTGAACCATTATTTCTTCTTCGGCGCTAGCACCATAATCATTTGTCGACCTTCAATCTTGGTTGGATAAGATTCAATAACCGCCAAATCAGCTAAATCCTTTTTAATACGATCAAGCATTTCAGAACCTAACTGTTGGTGAGCCATTTCACGACCACGAAAGCGTAACGTTACTTTAGCTTTATCGCCATCTTCAAGAAAGCGAATCAGGCTGCGGAGTTTTACCTGATAGTCGCCTTCGTCTGTACCAGGTCGGAACTTAATTTCCTTAACCTGAACAACCTTTTGCTTCTTCTTCTGCTCTTTTGTTGCTTTACTCTTTTCATAGAGGAACTTGCCATAATCCATAATTCGACAAACAGGTGGCTCTGCATTAGGGCTTATTTCAACTAAATCTAAAGTTGCTTCTTCAGCTTGTTTTAAAGCTTCATCTAAGCTTACTATACCGAGCTGCTCACCATCGACGCCGGTTAACCTCACCTCACGAGCTGTAATTTCATCATTGATTTTATGTGCTCGTGTTGACTGAATTCGTTTACTGACTTTAATATCTCATTCCTCCAAATTAATTTATCATTAATTCATTTGTTCTAATGAACGACTATGAATTTCGTTAAGCAACAATTCTATAACATGTTTCACTTCAAAGCTACCAAGATCTTTACCTTGACGAGTTCGAACTGAAATTGTTCCTGATTCCATTTCTTTGTCTCCACAAACAAACATATAAGGAACACGTTTTAGAGTATGCTCACGAATTTTAAACCCTATTTTCTCATTTCTCAAGTCCGCTTTTGCTCTAATGCCAACTTTTTGTAATTGTGCGGTTAATTGTTTGGCATATTCAGCTTGATTATCGGTAATGTTAATTACTGCAACTTGCAATGGAGCAAGCCAAGTAGGGAAAAAACCTGTACAGTTTTCAGTCAAGATACCCATAAAACGCTCCATAGAACCTAAAATAGCTCTATGAATCATAACCGGGACATGACGTTCATTATCTTCACCTACATAAGTCGCATCTAAACGTTCAGGTAGCATAAAATCAAGCTGAACTGTACCGCATTGCCATGCTCTACCTAAACAGTCATGCAAGGTAAATTCTATTTTTGGGCCATAAAAAGCGCCTTCACCTGGTAAATATTCGAATTCAATGCCATTTTCTGTTAAACATTCAGCTAAATCTTTTTCAGCAAGATCCCAAGTTTCATCCTTACCAATTCGTTTTTCAGGACGGGTTGATAACTTAACAGTAATATCATTAAAACCGAAAGTACTATAAGTATCATAAACCATTTTGATACAGCTATTTACTTCACTGCGAATTTGATCTTCAGTACAAAAGATATGTGCATCATCTTGTGTAAAACCTCGAACGCGCATCAAACCATGTAAAGATCCTGAAGGTTCATTACGATGGCAACTACCAAATTCCGCCATACGTAATGGTAAATCACGATAAGATTTTAAGCCTTGATTAAAAATTTGTACATGTCCTGGACAGTTCATTGGTTTAATACAATATTCACGATTTTCAGAAGAAGTAACAAACATTAACTCTTTATAATTACCCCAGTGACCTGTTTTTTCCCACAAAACACGATCCATCATAAATGGACCTTTTACTTCTTGATAATCGTATTCTTTCAATTTTGTGCGAACAAATACCTCAAGTTCACGAAAGATAATCCAACCATCATTATGCCAAAACACCATGCCTGGTGCTTCTTCTTGCATATGATAAAGATCTAATTGCTTGCCGATTTTACGATGATCTCGTTTAGCGGCTTCTTCTAAAAATTGTAAATAGCTATCAAGTTGTTTTTTATCTGCCCATGCTGTTCCATAAATACGTTGTAACATTTTATTATCACTGTTACCGCGCCAATAAGCTCCAGCAATTTTTTGCAATTTAAAATGATGGCAAAAACGCATATTAGGTACATGTGGTCCACGACACATATCAATATATTCTTCGTGATAATAAAGTGCTGGTTTTGAATCTTTTGGAATGTTTTCATCTAAAATAGCAATTTTATATGGTTCATGTCGCTCCCAAAAAACTTCTCTAGCGCGCTCCCAACTAACCACTTCTTTTTTTACTTCATAATTTTTTTTAGCCAATTCATGCATGCGTTTTTCTAATGCATCAAAGTCTTCCTGAGTTAAAGAGTGATCTAAATCAACATCATAATAAAAACCATTATCAATTGTTGGACCAATAGCCATTTGTGTATTAGGCCATAGTTGTTTAATTGCGTGACCCAATAAATGTGCACAAGAATGACGAATAATTTCGAGTCCATCTTCATCTTTGGCTGTAATAATGGCTAATGTTGCATCTTGATCAATGACATCACAGGCATCTTTACGCTCGCCATTTACACGCCCAGCTATACAAGCTTTAGCAAGACCTGCTCCAATACTTTGAGCAACTTCTAAAACAGTAACGGGTTTATCGAATTGACGTTGGCTTCCGTCAGGAAGAGTAATAATTGGCATAACAAATCCTTATAACAGTGGTGCGCCACACGAAAGCGCACTTGCTTACTTAAAAAATAGGTCGAATATACTACCACTTATCATCTGGATTTAAAATAGAAAGAATCATATTAATATGAAGCTTAATAAATATACTAAAACACATAGTTACCGGAAACTTTTTTACAAATAAATGGTTATTTTTGTATAACAAAGATTATAATCATTAACTAATAAAAGTTTATAATATGAACACATATGCTATGAATATTTGGATTGATGCTGATGCCTGCCCTAACCCAATTAAAGAGATTTTATATCGAGTTGCAAATCGAAAAGCAATAAATACAACATTAATTGCAAATCAATGTTTAACTATCCCCTTGTCACCTTATATTAAAACTTTATTAGTTGAAAAAGGATTTGATGTAGCAGATAGAAAAATAATTGAGTCGGTTCAAAAAAATGATTTAGTTATTACCTCAGACATTCCACTTGCATCCGAAGTTTTAAATAAAAATGCATTAGTGCTCACGCCACGAGGTGAACAATATACACTAGATACAATTAAAGAACGATTAATTATGAGAGATTTTATGGAAACCATGCGAGCAAGTGGAATACAATCTAAAGGTTCAGCTCCATTTTCCAGCAAAGACCGAGAAAAATTTGCTAATCAGCTTGATATATTACTTAATTCAACATCGAAATGAATTTAATAACTCTTTTAAATCGAGCAGCCAAATTAGCAAAACTAAATTTTTAGAAATAGCTCTCTGCTTTTGAATGGTTTTGATCCTACATAAGGTTTCAACGCCATCCTAGTAAAGCGTTTAGCTGCTTTTAACGTATCGATATTATCAAATTGACGTTTTCCTAAAGCTAAAACCTGCTCGCCAGTAAAGCTGATGCTATTTTGTAATAAACTACTGATAAATCCTTTTTCCGATTGATATTGATAATACATCGATTTAACAATGTCATCGCCAGTTACACAGCAGTGAAAAAAATCAACGTGATATCCTAAATTTTCTAATAACGATAATTCAAAAGCTCGCAACACATTTTCAGCAGGAACCTGTTGGGCTAATTGTTGCAGACTTTTTAGATAATCATCAAAAAGAGTTGGCAATTCTGCTTCTGCAACTAAAACTCGATGTAATAGTTCATTTAAATAAAATGCGCTATACAAAAAAACAGATACCAATGGCAATGCAAGCGACATAGCCTCAACTTGACGCAATGTTTTTATTTCACCTTGGCCTGAGTATTGTACAATAAGTGGAGTAAAAGGTTGCAACATACCTTTCAAAGCTGAACTTTTTCGTCTAGCTCCTTTAGCTAATACCTTTACTTTTCCGACATTTTCAACAAACAGATCAACTAATAAACTGCTTTCAGTATAAGAGCGATTATGTAGTATAAATGCTCTTTGCCAATTTTTCATTCAAAATACCTTTCAATGATACCACCGTTTTTTGATTAATAAATTGTATCTGAGCAAAATTTAGATAAATCTATGAAATTTTCAACTGAAATTTAACTAAAGATCCGATATAATCAATGCAAACAATAGGATTATAGGATAAATAAAAGAGAAGCTATGGATCTTTTTTCAATAATTTTACTACTAGTATTAATTGTATCACTTTCTGGCGTTGTTATTAAAATGCTACCGATACAAATCCCATTGCCTCTAATGCAAATATTATTAGGTTGTATATTGGCTGCATTTGGTGTTTATGTCAAATTTGACCCAGAGTTATTTCTCGTTTTATTCATTCCACCTTTACTCTTTGCCGATGGCCGCAAAACATCGGTAAAAGATTTTGTGCACAATGTTAGAGAAATTGTTGGGCTAGCGCTAGTTTTAGTTGTAATAACAATTGTAGCTGTTGGTTATTTACTTTATTGGATGTTACCAAAAGGAATCGATCTAGCAGCAACATTTGCATTAGCGGCAGTTTTATCACCAACAGATGCTGTAGCATTAAGTGGAATTGTTGGTAAAGGTCGGATCGAAAAAGAAAAGATGGAAATCATCGAAGGTGAAGCATTGATGAATGATGCTTCAGGTTTGGTATCTTTAAAATTTGCCATTGCTATTGCCGTTGGTGATGCAGTATTCAACATCTTTGATGTTAGTGTGCAATTTTTTGTAGTTGCTATTGGTGGATTAGCTATTGGTGTTTTATTTACTTGGTTATATGCACGTATTTTGCGTAAAATAAATAAGCTTACTCACAATGATCCAGCTATTCAAATAGTATTACTATTTTTACTACCATTCGCCGCCTATATCATTGCTGAGGAGTGTCATTGTTCTGGTATTTTAGCAGCAGTAAGCGCGGGTATGACCGTGAACCATTCTGGTATGATGCGAAACGCACCTTTAACTGCACGTTTGCAATCAGATAGCACATGGTCAATGTTAACCTTTGTATTTAATGGATTTGTATTTGTTTTATTAGGTATTCAGTTACCAAGCATTTTTAATAATACTTTTGTAGAAAACCAAATTGATACCTCAATTGAGGTATGGCAACTATGTTTAATTGTTTTATTCGTTTTTGCTGTATTGATGGGAACTAGATTTGCTTGGTTATGGTCAATGAAACATATGCCAACGATGCCTTTTGGAACTAAGAGACCTCTTGCATTTAGAGCATACTCAACCAGAGATCTTTTAATTTCAACATTTGCTGGCGTTAGAGGTGCTATCACTCTAGCTGGCGTATTATCTATTCCGATGACAATTAATGGCCGTTATCAACTGGTCTTTATTGCGACAGGTATCATTTTAATCTCATTGATTGCAGCGGTGATAATCTTACCTATCTTGTTACGAGGTAGTGTAATTTTAGATAATTCTGAACAAAAAAATGAAATTTTATCAGTTAAAGGTCAAATGGCAGAAGAAGCGATTATCAGTCTTGAAAAAATGCAAAATAATTTATTACAAGAAACTTCTGAATCTGGCTTAGATCAAGAGATTATACATGAAATTGGTTCTCGTGTCATTGGTTCATTAAGACGCCGTACTGGACTTAAAGATTTAGAACAAAAAGCACTAGAGGCTGAAAACTTAGAAAGACGTATGCGTCTAGTTGCAATTGGTGCAGAACGTACAGCTTTACTACAAATGAAAGTTCGTAATGAAGTAAGCGAAGAAGTTTATGAACATTTAAATAACGATTTGGATATTTATGAAAAAATGATTTCTGGGGATGCATAAATGATTGGAGCAAAAAGCCAAATTTTAAACAAAATTCATTCACAGTTTGTCAATAAAGCGCCCCATATTTTGGGGCTTACCTTGCGATGCATTCCTTTTAGTATTAAAAAACAAACCATAGAGCAATTATTGAAATTACAATTTGAACATTCTCTACAAGAGGGTGATCTAGATTTTTTAGAAAATCGTTGGCTTAAAATTCAAGTTACTGATCTAGAGCTTGTGTGGTTTGTTAGTTTAATCGATAATAAATTAGTTGTTAGCCGAGAAGAAATTGCTGATGTAAGCTTTATAGGTAATGCTAATGATTTGATTATGATAGCAACTAGACGACAAGACCCCGATACACTATTTTTTCAACGTCGTTTGATTGTTGAAGGCGATACTGAATTAGGATTATATGTAAAAAATTTAATGGATTCTATTGAGCTAGAAGCTATGCCAAAATTTTTAAGGCTAACACTCGAAAAACTAGCCGATATTATCGAAAGTGCACCAACTAATTAATAATAAATTATACTCATTTTAAATCATTCAAAATGTTTGTTTTGTGTAAGAATAGATATCATTGAAAATTTTGAATTGATTAATTTCTACCTTGTAAATAATAAATTACTTTAAGTTTCCCTATAAAATGTGGGAAAGAAGCTGATTATTTTTAGTATATATAATGAAATTTATGAGTTTCTTTACAGAAAACATAAAATATATGGTTACACAATGAAAAATAACCAAGAACAGCCAAGTTTTTACTTCCACGATTATGAAACCTTTAATGTATCAGCTTGTTTATTATTGATTTTAATTTCAAATGTAATTGAATCTGTACTCAAATATGTACTCACTTTTATACTTCAATACAACATATATAGGGTTACACGATTTTGAAATTGAGCTATCGTGCGAATGCTACATTATCAACAGCGACGACGAACACAATTACGTGTTCTATCAAACAGCAAAAACACTATACGATATCGCTGATTTTGTGATGCTAGAAGACGCTGTTGAGTATTGTTGGTTGAAGATTGAGAGTATTATACGATGATACTATTGTGGTTTTTTAGGAAACACAGCATTAACATCTGACGCATCAACACGAGTTACTAAAATGCGGTACTTTTTCCATTGTTTTAACTGCGCTTCTTCATCAGCTTCTTGCATGTCTAAATCAATAATATCTTGAAGTAACGATATTTTTTCGTTAGCTTCATTGATTAATGAGTTTTTTAAATTTTGATTATTTTTGATGATATGTTCATTTTTTGCATCTTCATCTAATACCCATTTTTTGCCGTTCCATTTGCAAAATTCAAACGGCTCTAACAGTGTAAAACCGTTTTTAATTTTACCGAGATAATCAATAACACTTGATTCTTTCGTATCAATGTTATATACCGTTTTGTTTCTGTTATCTTCAATTAAAATCCATTCGCTGTTCTGTTCACACGGCCAATAACCTTCTTTAAATGAAGGGGCAATCCGTAGCGCATTATCAGGCGGTAACGTGTCATCGTTCGCTTCAAGAGAATGTGTGTACGGTTTTAATTCTTTTGTAGTATCAAAATAATAATTAATCATATTAAACTCCTAAATAAATTACTGGTGTCATACCGATGTTGAGAGGTCTGTTATCATCAGCAGTGACAGGCACTACACGTGATGCGTCAAATGTTATAGTTCGTTCTGGAAAATCAGAATCACTCGGGTACGTAACAGCATTTCCGTTTCTGTTATTTAATCCTGACCCAGATGTGTTTGGCTCATCGACATAAAAAACACCCTGTCCAACCGTCCCCCGCCATTGCATGACGTTATAAAGCTGTCCCCAGATATTACGAATTGCATCATTTTCCATGCTACCAACTTGCCTGCTGGTTCCGTTAACCGCGCGCTCAAAAAAACCACGACCGTCGGAAGAAAATGCAGTCGGTACATTAATATACTGTTTACCATCAATTTTTTTTATCGTGATATTATGGTCTCTTTTGTAGTTAACAGATAAACCATTTAAAGCCTTCCCTTGCGGTGAATCTAGTAAGAAATTATCACCGTTGCGAAAATACCACCCGAACGGCAGTTCATCACGTCTAAACGGCATTAGACGTTGGTCGCCGACATAAACAGGGAGAGCGTCACCTACTTTTAACACTGATTTATTATTAATTGTTACATCATTAATGTTTTGAAAACACCATGATTTTGCATTTGTTATATACGCTAATTTTGTTGACCATGCTTTTTGTTGCTCGTCGTAAAAAATAAATGACAAACTATTACTCAGCGTACGCAATACAAACTCGTTATTACTATCAGCATATTTGAATTTAATACCTGCAGAATCACCGGACATACGCAACTGCCCTGTCATTTCATCGCCAGACTTTTTTACTAGTTTAGAAGTATCAATTGTTGATACCCATTTTTTTGCATCATCTGCTGATTTTTTAGCTTTTTGTTCAGATGTTTTAGCATTGTCTTCCGACACTTTAGCAGCATTTGCACTATTACTAGATTGCTGAGCTGAGTTGCGAGATGCTGTCGCTGATGAACTCGCACTATCTGCACTGTTTTTTGCTGAATCTGAATGTGATTTTGCTGATGAGTTAGCATTCGTTGCCGTTGTTGCTGATTCGCGTGCTGATTGTGCAAAATTATTTGCATTAGTTTCGCTTACTTTTGCATTATCTGCGCTAGTTTTTGCATTCGTTTCAGCGATTTTACTATTTCGCTCTGAATCTGCCGCTTTTTCGGCAGCTTTATTTGCACGATTACGAGCATCAATAACTTGTTGCAGTATTGCGGGTGTTATCTCACTCTCTGATGGATTGAGTAAAAAATCATTTAATGTGCCGTCTTTTGAATCAGAAAATACTTGGATAGTGCCCAATTTTTTCGGCGGAAATCCGTTTATAATCAGCTTCACATCGTAATCACACGGCAACACGTTCATCATGTAACTGCCGTTGTTTGCGACTTGAAACGCTTGTGTTTGTGTTAATACTGCGCCTGTTGTTTTTTTTGCGTATAACTCGATAGTACAGTTATTAATAATTTGTCCTGCACCATCTGTTAAAATACCTGATATTTTTGCCATAATTTTCTCCAGACATAAAAAAACCGCTACACGAGCGGTCTTCTTTTAAAACTTAATTTATAGTTTGAGTAGTTCTTTTAATTTTTTTTCTTTTTCTAAATTTGCACATTTAACATCAACCAATGTGTGAGTTTTATCGGTCGGAAAATTATCTAATTTTTGCCTGATCGATCCATTAACTTTAAGTTTCAGATCGTAATGATTTTCACTGATCTTTTTAACATTTATAATTTCGTATGTTTTTAACCTTCCGCCTAAAGCATTCTCCTTATAAATTGCGTTGCAATTTAAATTTTCAGAATACGAATTACTAGAAAATAACAACATAAATAGTAATATTATTTTTTTTATCATTGCTCTATCTCCATTTTTTAAAATTTAAAATAATTTTCAGCGTCTAAAATCATAACGGGTTGCTCTGATATAAATGATGCAAATTTTAGTTCTGAGTCCATCCAATAAGTTTTAATTGCAATCTGTTCCGTCGTTGAAAGTTGATATCCATTTGATCTTAAACCAATATCACAGAGGCGACCACCTTTTCCTTCGTTAAAATGACGTGCACCAACAGATACCCTCGCAAACATAGGACGCCGAACACCATTTATAGATTGCATTTGACCAAGAGAATATTTATCAAAACTTGTAAAAACTGGGTTTATAAGCACTTCATTACATGAATCATATACAACGTGTTTATTTTTATATATTCTTAATCCGTATTTAGACGTCTTTATTTGACCGACCCCAAAAACAACAACCTTCACTTTTATCGCTCTATTACTAATATAACCATTGTGGTCGTAGGGAATGTAAACCATTCCTAATGCCCTGTCACTCAAATCCCAGCTCCTCCCTACCGATATTGATGGATCTTCACAATAAAAAAAAGTAAATGAGTTATAATGCGATATTGATGGTTCAATATCTTGCACTTTCCACCCTTTTCTACTAATTTCAACATCTCCTTTCCAGATTACGTTACTAAAATTAGTGTTTTGGTTAATTTGAAAAAAAGAATTAACACCGTTAAACAAAATACCATGCCCATTAGCGCGCGCTGGTTTTGGCCACGTTAGTAAAACAAGCTGCTGGTCACTTTTAATCATTACTTCTGGTGGAACTCCTGTAATCGAATCTATAGCATATTTACCGTTTTTAAAACATAGTTGACGTCGTTCATCTAAATATGGTAATGGTGCAATAGACGAATAAATAACTGTAGAGCCCGTATCATCTAAATAACCATCAAAACCACACGCATCAGAAAGATGCGCATAGTAGTCATGCCCATTAGGCACATAAAGCCCAGTTTCTGGGTAAACATCAGATCCCAACGCACCGGATATAAACATAGATGTACAGTTTCCATCTAAATGGTATGCTGGCCCTGTTTTTGTGAAAACTTTAATGCCAAATGACATTTAAACCTCCAAATTACCGATTTGAACGACTAAAGCCCCCGTTTCATCAAAGATTTTTATTGTTCCATCTTTCATTATAGTTCCTGCGTTACCGTTCAAATATTTAATTGTTGCTGAGCCGTCCTCTGCTACAATAAACCTGTCATTAATATTAATGCTGCCACCTCGAATGATTGGTGCTTTGATTTCAGTATATGCAACCAATCTATCACCACTGATAGTGCCTGTAGCAATAAGATTGCCATCTAAAAATAATGCTGGTGATACCCATTTTGCGCCGTCATACATTTTTGCTTCAGTTTTAGTTACATGTCCGTTACCATCCTCGGTGTAAACTATTAGCACCGTATCTCGTGATGGCCACATTCCAAGAACATAATGAAAAAGCTGTGTAGCTTTGTCATTGTTTTCAGGAAAAAACCCATCGGCGGTTTTTATTCTAAAAATGCCGCCTGCGGCACCAACTGTGTCATCTGCTGTTGTTGCTGAACCAGTACACATTCCCGAATGGCCAGCCGCATTAACCGCAATCACGCCGTAATAATAAGTTGTAGACGCTTGTACATCAGCATCAATTAGCTTATTTGATGTTCTGCCTAGATAATTAGTCATAGCTTTAACCTCATCCAGTGTAGAACCCTTGTAATACTCGAATGTTGTGCCAAGACCAACACTTGACGGCATAATCGGTTTGATTGTTACAGTATTACTTGAAGAGGAAAAAACCAATTGAGTTGGGGTCTCCGGTGCTGCAATAGTAAATGCTACTGTAGACTCATCGCCCAACCTGCCGTCCTCTGTCGATATTCCACGCACGGACGCAGTATATTTACCTTCATCAAGGTTACTCATTGTTACACTCATTTCATGTACTGTCTGACGTGATACTAAATTACCATTTCTCAAAATAGTAACCTGAAACTCAAGATGGTTCATTGTTCTTGGCGTTGTCCATGAAAGCACCGCTTGATATTCGTCACTATCGGGGGTAATTGAAACAGCAAGACCTTCAATCGGTGGAATTCCCCAGCCGATGGATTGAGCGTTGTTGGGTGTAAAAACAGCTCCTTCGTCTACTATTGCTTCTTTTTTAGGTTCGTGTTCTATTGCTGTTATAGAATATGTACCGTCGTCATTTTCACTAATAGCGATCGCTTTAAATAAGCGTGATGATACATTAACATTTGTTAAAATCCATGTTGACCACTGATCTGCATTAACTGTTTGCTCTAAAACTAAAGTATTCGGTGTCTTTTGTGATACAACCTTGACTTTTATTAGTTTTGCATTGATGTCTTGATATGTTATGTAGCTATTTTTTTCAATTTCAACATCACGATCTAACGTAACAATATTATCGACTGCGGAGACAATTCGCCCTCCTGATTGCGACATAATATATTCATTATCTAAAATCTCGATTACATCGCCCGGTAAATGTCGCAATCCTTCTCGCCCCACGCTGAACGTGACTGTTTGACGTTCATATTTTTCTGTAGTTATAATCCATTTTCCTGTACGGTGCGCCTGACCTCGTGATGTGCACCCAAAGGCTTCAACGTCTAACACATTTAGCCCAAACCGCTTGATTGCCTCATCATCTGCAACGTATTCTGTTACAGGCTCCCATCCGTAAGCTGGGTCGATGTACTTAACTCGAACTGCTGTATGTCTATCTTTCATTGCTGCAGATGAATAACTGAATCTACCATCAACAACATTTGCATTGGTATAAATAGCAACAGTATCGCTTGGTCTATCAATAATAGTAGTTAGCTGTGTTCCGTCCCACACTGGCATCGCTCTAAAGATCGAGCAAAGATTATTTATCAAATCATATGCTTGTGATCTTTCTGTTATGCAACAATTGCATGTGAATCTAGGCTCTTTCCCGCCAAAACCATCATCAACAAGCTCATCGCAATATTGAGCAATTGAATAGAGCATGAATTTATCAATTGAAATCTTACCAAATCGTTGCGCCATACCATAGCGATTACTGGTTATAATGTCATAAAATGCCCACGCAGGATTATTTGTCCACTCCGTTTTAAACTCGCCCAACCAAATTCCGTTGTATGTACGAGAAATAGGGTCATAATTATTAGGAATTTTACATCTAATCCCTCTAATCAAATATGTGCGAGTTGGCACACCATTAAATTGCGATGAATCAAATCTTAAACCGACGAGCGCCGTATTTGGGTATGATAATTTTACGTCATAAATCTCTGTATAAGATGACCAAACAGTGTTATTTACTAATAAATCTGACTTGCTGTCTGGAGTAAGGCGAATAACGCGAATATTAAACGGCACAGAAGGTAAATCATCTAAAATTACAGATGTTAAATATTGTGAACGCGTTTTTTTATTTTCTAATTCAACAACTTTTTTTGTAACCCAACTTGCCCCGTTTCCAATTTGCACCGCCATGCTTACAGATGTTCTTGTTATATCACCACTATTTGTCTGGCTATATAATGCAGAAACACCGACAGTTACGCGTACTCGATCGACATAAGGATCGGTTATCGTTCTAACTATTGGTGTTTTTTGTTTAACCTCTAACCCAACTGGGATTTCGTTTTGTGTTTCAGCAAATCCCGACAACGGTAATTGCGATTGTGTCCCAGCCGTCCACTCAACTTCAACGCCGTTAAAATTATATGATCCATCATCAGCTTGGATTGGCGTTTTATTTAAAAAAACCCCTTTTAACCCTCCCACAGGACCTTCAATCTGACCCTCACTGATAATATCAATAATAGATAATTGTTGTTTTGATTCTAGATTGTCAGCCTCAATTCGCGGAGTTTTTGTTTTTCCTGAACTGTCACCCATTTATCACTCCACATTCATTGTTTCAACGCCTTGCGACTCAACTTTTGAGCCAACCATTATTTCCCCAAAAACCCAAGGAACAGGCGATCCTTGAGCGGCAGTGTTGCCAAGACTAGAAAAAGAGGTGCTCTTTTTACCTTCGTCATTAGCTGCATCTTTCATTTTTGGAGTTTTTGTTAGCATTTGAGCTACGCCGCCTGCCATCATTCCTATGCCCGCTGCGATAAACGGTGTTCCCCAACCTCCATAAATATTACCTACCACACCGATTACTACCAGAGCAGCCCCTGCAATAATATTAAAAATACCGCCATTTTTAGCGCCTGCGGCTACTGGAACAATGTGGATTACTGAATCATGTGAAATTTGAGAATGAAGCCCAAATTGCAACGTTTTATCTGTGATATCTTTTTTATTAATTCTAACTCGAAAAAAACCTTTTTTAATTTCTTCCTTTAGTCCTTTAATTTGTAAATACAAACAATTTAGAGCTTCACTCGCTGTGTCAGCGTTTATTTTGTATTTATTGCCATATTGCTTAAGATTGCCGTAAAGTTTAATGATTGCCATTGTTTGTGTCTCCATATTGAATGATAGTTTTTAATCCAGTATCCGCTAAATAAATCTCTTTTCGATAGACGACGTGGTAGATGATGAAGAATAAAGTTATTACCAATATAAATAGCAGCATGATTAACGGTTTTACTGTTAAGCGGAAAAAGAATAACGTCGCCATCTTGCAAACTAGATATACTTACCTGATGGAAACCATTAGCTTGCATATTATCTAGATAAAGATTTTGCCCGTCGTCCCACCAGTCGTCGTCACGGTGAAAGTTCGGAAAATCAAAACCACATAGATGATATGCATCACGAAATAACGCGTAACAGTCAGTTACTCCGTGTTTAAATTCACGACCTAATAAAGGTTGCATATATCTAAATTTGTGAATTTTGTTATCACAGACTAACCACCAATCAACGGCAGTTTTTTGCTGATAAAACTGGTCAGCCTCACTCAAAATAGGCAAACCGTCGGGGTGAGAATGAACAATTGCAGTTATAACGCCACTTTCTTCCGCTTTTATCCAATCATCAGGGGATATTTGGAATGTTTCAGTGGGTGTAGGTGAGATGTTTTTGCATGGCAGATAGGATTTATTATCAATAACAAATCCGCAGCATTCAGACTCACCGCATTGTTTAGCGTGATTAAGTATTTGTGTTTTCATAATTAATTAAGATAGTTTTGCAGAAGCGGGAAAGCCGCCGAAAGGAAGAATGCCGTTTTTACCAAAGCGAAGTTTACAACCCGTAATCGTTCCAGAACATTTATCTTTAGTAACATCGTTTGTGAGAGCATCTCTTTCATCAGCAATCGCACCACCCGTGTAACTACATTCAGAGCTACGATATTGCCAACAGCATGTATGTGCGATGATTACCCTAGATGGCAAGAAAATCCCATCGCTTTCACAAGGTAATGCTAATTCAAATGTGGCAGATTCACTTGGTATTAAATTAGTTAATCTCTCAACTAAATATTGCGATACCACTTCTTGCGTCGGATCTGCTTTATTATTTCCACCTTCAAAATTTACAGCATCTAAAAATTCCGCTAAAACCTGACGTCTAGTTACTACAGCTCCAAGCAAGTCATCAAATGATTTCACTAAACCGGTTATTAGACCGAAAGCATTGGAAACAGTCATTTTTGGACGGTTACTAGTGCCCTGCCCGTTTTTTTGAAAACCATCTACTTTAATAGGATATGGCTCATAGATATTGCCTTGCCATGTAATGGGTCGCCTTAGCTCGTTTAATCCGTTATGAAAGCGAAATATCGTTTTATTACCCACGATCTTCGTTAAATCGACTTCATACAAATCAACAATCGCATCTTGCGCTATTTTGGTTATATCAAGTAACATTTTTTTGGGGATCATGCGACTACCTCTTCAAATGTTGCTGTTATTGTTGTTGCAGTGTTCATAACGTTAGATGTCCAGCTTGGGCATTTAACTGTTATTAATCTGTGCGAGTTCGGCTCTATCCATTTAAATGCGTGAAGCCCACCCTGCCGTGTTAAAAAGTCATTGATGTGTTGCGCATCTTCTCGCAATACTTTTAGCGTAACGCTGTATGAGCGCAAGTCGTTGTTAATGCCGTCTTTAATTCGTTGCTCATAGCCGTCACCGAACTTAATGGTTTTTATTTTTGGCTCGGCTTTTTCGCTCATGCTCGGTGCAACTTGCCAGTGAAATGTTTCCATAGTTTTCTCCAGACATAAAAAAGCCCGCAATTGCGAGCTTTAGGTTTGATTTTATTTTGTATATCTACATTAGATTTTCCATACTCAGTTAACAACAATCAGCATGTTTTTGTGAGGAAAACTGCATTTGCAAACCTAATGCTTGAACAATTTTAAAGATTGTATTAAATGTAGGATTCCCCTCACCTGATAACGCTTTATAAATACCCTCACGGCTTATACCTGTATCACGTGAAAGCTGACTGATGTTTTTAGCTCTAGCTATATCACCAAGCGCAATAAATAAAAATTTAGGGTCTCCTTCTTCTATTGCGGCATTTAAATATTCTTGCATTTCTTCATCAGTATTTAAAAAATCAACCACATCAAAAGTTTTTAGTTTTGTAGTCATAATTAACCCCATTTATTTGCTAATTCTTTAGCAATTTTAATATCTGTTTGTTGTGTATCCTTGTCACCGCCACACAATAAAATAACAATTTCATTATTGCGGTTAACAAAATAAACCCTATACCCTTTTCCACAGTGAATACGCATTTCTGATACACCGCTGCCTACAGGCTTAACATCACCAAAATTACCTTCTTGCATACGACGAATTCGAACTTTAATTTTAGCTGCTGCAGTTTTATCTTTAAGCGACTTCAACCATTTTTCCATTTGCGGTGTATAACTTACAGTAATCATGCTTTATTCCTGTTTTAATTTAAAACTATTATATCTTACACTGCTAAGATGTCAACTATGGTTATCAATTCTAATTATTTATATTTTTACTAAAACTTATATAATGCTTATATTTAGGTTAATCATAAAAATAATAATGAATAAAACAATCGATATTGAAACAGGCGTACCAAGTGAAGTTGTTAACATGGTTTTTGATAATAATTATTCTCCAGCACAAGCATGGCGTGAATATTTAAAGCTATCTCAAGTTGAAGTTGCGAATAAAATAGGTATTAGTCAATCGGCTTATTCTCAATATGAAAAAAGCCAAAAGTTGAGAAAAGCAACACGGATTAAAATTGCCGAAGCGCTACAAATCAAACCTGAACTGTTAGATTTTTAATAAAAAACCCGCCGAAGCGGGTTATTGATGTTGTTCACATACAAAATATTTATGTATATATTTGAATCTAATATTAATTTAAAAAGTTTATTAAAATATAATATATTTACTAAACTACAATTTCACTTTTTAATTTTTCATAACTTTCTTTATTTAAAAGTTTTTGGTCACTTTTAATTTCAATCCTATTACATTCACCTGTTAAATATTGAAATTTATCATTGAGAGCCGCAAAAAGGGTTTGTTTTTGGGATGATAAAAGTACTTTATTAATAAGAAGATAAGAACTTGATATTACACCTGGGTCAAGTTCATCTTTTATTATTGAATCCATAACAAAAGGAAGTTCTACAGAAGAATATTTCATTAATATCTTTATATAAGTTAAATAAATAACCAAGTATGTTTGATTTAATGCTGAACCACTATTTTTTATTTGATTAAATTTTAAAAATATAAAATCACGATCTACAGATGGCAATTTATCAGCCAGTTCATTAAAAAAAACAGTAAAATCTGAATCTATTTTAGCTCTATTCTTATCTTGTTCTTTGGTTAATATTTTTATATCTGCATTTATAATTTTTAAATCATCATTAATTTTGGATATTTTAATTTTTAAATCGTTTAGTATTGCATAATATTTATCTTGAGATTTTTTCTCACCTACACTTTGGATATACGCATCAATCGATGCTTTACTTGAGGTTATTTTCAGCTGATTAGATAGGGTTTTATACTCTTTATCAAGCCCAATTTTTTTATTCAATAAAGAGTTTAGGTCTTGTTCAACTTTTTCAATTTTTGATTGAGTATCCTTTATATTTTCGGCTAATAGAAAAGAACTATAATCCAGTTTCATTCTTTCTTTGGATTGTTGTTCAGTTAAGAAAGAATCGCACTTACTGCATCTAATGGAGTGATTTTCATACAATTCATTATTGTATTTTAAGATCTCTTCAAGCTCTCTTATTTCTAATTTAAGAGAATCTAATTCAACTTGTTTTGAATATATTTGCCCATTATAAGTAGACAGTTGCTGATTAATCGTATTAATTATTGATAAATACTTCCTCAGATCTTCTTTATACTCATCTTCATTCACAAAAGAATTGCAATTTTCAGTTAAAATAAATTGGTCTTTAAGTGTTAACAATGAATTGTGATTACTTGTTAATTCACTATGTTCCTTTTTTAATTTTCCTTTTTTCTCTTCTTTTTCAAGATGTTCATTACTTTTTAAGTTAAGAACATATTCAAAAATAGATTTTGGCATATCTTTTGAGTCATACCAAGTTAAACTAGCTGTATTTCTAAATGGCGTTCCTTGCCAAGAAGAATCTTGATCTATATAAAACAAACTAAGGATAGCTGCAGCAACAACTTGGCTTAGATTCTCACTATTTTTGGTGCGTAATTTAATTTGCATATTCAATAAATTGGCAAACCATTTAGAATATTCGCCCTCATCTAAAAGTTCGTCTCTATCATATACTTTATAGTACCGATGATGACGTATTATCCATCCCTCTTGATTGTTATGAGTGAAATATAACTTAAACATCATTTGTCTATAGTTCCAAGTTTTTGTAAAACTTTTAATATTCATTCCCAAACAATAGTAAATTGATTTCAGTAAGCTTGATTTACCAACAGTACCCTTTTTAGAATAGATAACATTAGAATTAGGTGAAAAATGAAACTCATTAGCTAATTTATTTTTTTTGTCTAAAATAACAAAGCGCTTAATAATCATTTATTACGCTCCAAAAACTTTTCCGAAACAATATCAATAAGAACGGCATAAATATCTGCTTGAAAATTATCACTTAATTTTTGATAAATACTATGTATAAAGGAAAAACCATTACTTTCTAACTCTTTAATATAGAAATCACTATTAGCTATTCTAGCTAAAATATCTTTTCTTAAATCCCTTAATTTGCTATTAAGCATATAGAATTTTAACTCTATATCTCTTCTTTCTTTTTTACTCAATAATTCATCTTCAACTAATGATTCTAAAAAATTAATTCTAAGCTCTGGTATCTTAGTAATTATGCTACAAAGACTAAAAATGTTTTTTAGTTCTTTGGAGGTTATTTTTTTACTTTCAATCACATTTTTATTATGAATACTTGCTTTTTGTTCACTTTTTAAATCTATTTGTGTAAATAGTTCATTGAGCGCATTAATTCCAGCATAGTCATCCATAGTGATTCCCTTCTTTGTCATATAACCGAGAAGTATTAGTTCCGCTTGTGATAAATCATTTTTAAAATTAGAAAAAACTATTTTAGTTTTATCTAATTCATTTTGAATTTTCTTTTCATCACCAGAAAATAAATTTTCTTGCTGCAGACATTTTAAAAATTCTTCCTTTTGTTTTTCAGAATAATCATAAACAAAATCATCGAATATATTACAACTAGATTCAGATAAATCTTTTATATCTTTTTTACTGAAAGTATCTAGAGTTACAACTTTATAATAATCGACTTTTTCTTCCTTGTTTAAAAGTTTATATAAAATCGAATTTTTATTCTTTGGAACTTTAATTAAACTTTTAATACTTAATGTTTGCCCTTTTACTTGCAGGTGGAAATTTTTTTCTGAGAAAAAAACAACAATGTCCTCTTGATTTTCAACAATGATATAAAAATTATCCACGTTAAAATTATTAATAGCAATTTGAGCAATTACTGCTTTCTGGTAATTAAAACCTCTTATACTATATGCACCACCACTATCAATAGTCATAAATAACACACAATATTTAATCAATAATGGTGATTATATATAAATAAGAATGCATTTTCTTTATGTTTATACAAACAGTGTGTTTTTATACAGTACATCTTTTTTATAAATTTTGATAATTTTTTTTAACTATTAATTGAATTTGTTGAGAATAAAAAACTTAATTGATCAATAAAACCATCTTCGGGTATGCTTTTATTCCACTTGACAGCAGAGTATTGGCTTCCACAAAAAAATGGAAGCCAATCTTTCTAAACTGCTTATATAATAATTATTTATACTTGCTGTAGTTGTTTCTTTTCTAGCTGTTTTTTAAACATCGAGGCAACAAAAGCACCGTCGCCAAAATGATCGTGAACTCTTACACCGAAATTAGAGCCTAGCATTTTAAAAACATCATATAAACGATTGTCTATGTAGAAATCGTTCAACCAAAGCATGTGATGTACCAAACAAATTAAATTAGTCCTGTTCACCTCAATCATATCTTTTCTTGTTTGCGAATGACTTGCCTCTTTATCAGCTAAATCTAGCAACCATTTACGCACTTCTTTTGCTACATTCGTGCTAGCAAACATTGCGATTAGGTGCGCTCCACGAAGTGAGAAAATTCGTACTGATTTCTTGCGTAGACTGTTGTTTATTCCATTGGTAGTCAATTTGACCACCATTGTCATTTTATCTGTGAACTCATCCTTGTTCCGACTATAAATCTTTGTTACTGATTTAGAATCAGCATATTGTAAAAGCTTAGATAGCTCGGTGGACGTGATCCAAATTTGATTATTACGTTTAACTGGTTGCACTACTGTGCTGTGAAACATTAATTGATTTGACATGCTATATCCTCGTAATCGCCCCCTTTTTAGAGGGCTTATAATTTGTTGTTAATTGATTAAGCTGCGATTTCTTGTGATAAAATTTGTGATAGTTTCGCTAACCCTTTTGGAGTAACTAGCACCTGCTCTACTATCTTTTCACTGCCGTCACTTCTTGAGACTGTTGTAATCTTATGCTCTAACAGCCCTTGCTTAACCTTATCTTGATATCCAAGCCAATGATGACTGCCTGTTCTTTTGTAAATCCAACCCATTGAGTTTAATTCTTGAAAGAATTTTCTTGGTTGAACTTGTAAATGCTTGGCAGTATCAGTAATACACATGCTACCTTCTGCTTTAGTCGCAATGCGATCAAAGGCAGCAACGGTTGGCTTCATTTCTTCAAGTTGAGATCCTAGCGTCTTATTTTCTATCATCAGCCTTTCATTTTCTTCTTCGGCTTGAATAACCATTAGTGCAAGCTCTTTTGTTGTTGGAAGTTTTAGTTGAGATTGCTTGTTAGCTTCTTCTAGTTGATAAAGGCGATCAATAACTGCTGTTCGACGTTTAATATCATAACCCGTAATTAATATTTCCGTGTACCGTCTCGATATATGATATTCCCACGCATTAGGATTTTTAAAATCATACTGATCACAGCTAACATGTTGATTTGTAAGGTAACCCAAATTTGGGTTACGGATATAATCACCATCTTTACCACCAAGTAACGCCACTAAAATAGCCCGAATATCTCGACATATATGATCATGTCTCTTATTTGTTAAAGAGGCTATCTCACGGCTAGACATTGTCAATTGACTTTTATTTACTAAAGTTATATCATTTTTCATAAACGAATCTCCTGTTTAAAATTGATTTGTTGATTGAACCTCAACATTTGCCGATGTTGGGGTTTTTGCTTTATTGGGCATTTGTTACTCCTTCTAATAACCCATAAGCTTTTCTTAATTGATAATTTACTTCTGCATCAAAACTTCGAATTTCCTTTTTTGAGTTATCAATTATTGTCTCTTTCACATCATCTTGAAATCTCACTTTCTTTTGATACAACTCTTTTGCTTTTTTCATATGTTTTATTTTCTCCTTTTAATTTACAAACCACTTTGGTTCATTTGTGTGTAGTAAACCACTTTGGTTTATTGATGTCAACACCAAAGTGGTTCATAATAGAAAAAAATTTTTCGAGGTTGATATGGCTAAAGAAGATCCACAAATGAAAATAAGGTTACCCATTGAATTAAAAGAAAAAATTCAAGAAGCTGCAGCAAAAAATAATCGCTCTATGAACGCAGAAATAGTGAGTATTCTTGAAGATAGTTTTTTATATTCTAATGACAAGGATCAACTGCATAAATTAATGACAAACTTAGAGACGTTGTTAGAAAATGTGGGGCAATTTGAATTTATCGGTATTAATAAAAAATAAGCCCGAAATTTCTAAACCGCCTATGCGGCGGTTAGGTGAATGACTATAACTTAAAGTTAGGGTCAATATTTCTATTAATAAAAAAAACCTCTAAGAGGGTTTGATTATAAGTGTGTAGCTATTTCTCTAGCTACATCTAAAGCTATCTGATCCCACGCATACTCAATAACTGAAGTGACTTTTGCATCTTTTACACCGCTATCATTCTGCTTAGTAGAAAATTCTTTAGTCCACCTATTGCCTGACAATTCAAATGTTACATTTAAATATACACTCGCACTATCAATATTCGTTGCTCCATAAGTGAATTTTGTTTTAGCATTATTAACTATTAATGTTAACTTTCTACCGTCAGAATTTAAATCTGCGTACGAGCTAATTGCTTCTTCAATTCTTGATGAAAGACCAATGCCGATCGGGATTCTAGTACGAGTTCCACTACCAAGAAACCCTGATGCCCCTTGTATATCAATTCGTGACGTAAAATCACTAGGAACCCATGTAATATCTAAGCTTTCTTTTTGAGTTATATGTATCTCTGATTTTATTTGCTTTAATGATTAATAAGACAGCCTATCACTAAATTGGTGATGAACACTGCAACCAGAGAAAATAAAACCTAAACACGTTAATAATAATAATTTTTTCATACTGTTTCCTTATAAATGGCTTTAATATAAAGTTGTTGGTGTTATATCTGTATTTCCATTTTGATCTATAGATAATCTGAACACTTTTCTTTCACCATCTTTAAAAGAAAATTCACGTTCACGGCGTGGAGGATTAAAGCTACATAATCCACTTCCCTGAAGAGATGAGCCTATTATTATGTTGCCACTTGGCGCATACAGTGAAACACGCTCTTTTGTTTCTAATTTAGCGACTTCTTGACCATTAATAAATACATTTATATAACAACCGCTTCCAACTAAACCTTTGTCTCTTATTAATACTAAATTAGCATAATTATCAACTTTATTTTGATAGCCAAATATTCTCTCCCTCGGTACATCCTTTATTTCATTTAATGAAAGAGGAGTTGTTGAGCAACCAGAAAGAAAAGAAACAATAACTACTAAAATTAATGATTTTTTCACATCATTCTCCTATAAATGATTAGTCTATTTAGAACGCCGTTCTATAAATACCATATCCGCCATTTAAGGAATGAGCAATCCTATATGTTAAAACTTGACTTTTCTCAACATCCCCTTCAACTTCAACCATTCCTCCGCCACAAACTCCATTTGCCACCATGCTAAAAATTCGTTTCCCTAATAGCGGATAGATAACAACTTTTTCCGCGGGGTTTAAATCAGCAATTTTAACTCCGTCAACAAAAAGAGAATCAGAGCAAGCGCTACTTACAAATCCTTTATCTCTTTTTATAATAACCATTTCTGAATTTTCTTTTTTTACAAAAATATCTTGGTTATATATCCGCTGCTCAGGAACGTTTACTGCCGCATCATTTGACACTGGTGACGACGAGCACCCTATCAACGTAAAACTCATTAACCCCAAAAATACAATTTTTTTCATACCATTCTCCTTAATTAATTTTTGGATAATGGTATGAAATTTAATCCATTAAATCAACGTCTATTTAGCTTGCCACCCGGGCGTGTTTGCTCATCAAGAATTGCTAGTACTGACTGTTTTATCATATTTCCGACCGCTTTTCCGTCGTCTTCAGATAAACCACCGTTACCAACATTTACAGGCACGTTTACAGTTATATTACCTGCTGATTTATTCGATGTTTGCAAGAAGTTCTTTAAGTCAGCATTTGTTCTATCATCTATTACCCGCTCACCTTTTTTAAGTAACCATGTACCATCTTCTGGAATGTGATCAATACCACTATGAGCCATACCAGTTAGTGTTTGAGCTGCGATCATGCCAACCGATGCATATCCAAGACCTCGTGTAATTCCAGACATAACACCAGTCGGATCAAACTCTAATGCTTTAGTGGCTGCTACTTCGGTACTGATTATCGATTGCGCAATAGCTGAGGCTTTACTAGCAAGAAACATAACTTTGTATGCAGCAGATGATTCGCCTGCGGTTTCCTTGAACATATCAGCAATCGAGCCTGTTAATGATGAGAATGTGCCGAGTGTTGCGAGTGTATATGCAGACTGAATATCCTTTTGCTTTTGTTGCATAGTTTCTTCAATTTTTACGACGGCATCAGCATATTCTTGCTGACTAATTAGCTTTTGTGCTAATAAGTCGTTTTGAATTTGTAGCTGTTGCTCATTCCAGTCTCGCAGCTTTTTATCATCCTCCGCTACATTCAGTAAATCACTACCTAAACCGTTGTAAGAGTTGTGATAGCTGAATGTTGGTGCTGATTCAGCGGCTTTTTTAGCCATTCTATTAAGCAGTTCTTCACGTTCTTTTAATGATAGATTTGCTTTTTCGATAATCGATAAATGCTGCTTGTAAGTATCTAGCTGTTGCTCCGCTGGAGTGCGCAAAGAATCCATAATTGATTTATATTCTTTTTGCGCATTTAGCCGATCAAGCTCAATAGCTTTTGTTTCTAACGCTTTCTTTTGAATATCAGTTAGCTTACTTAATTCCCCTTCCGCTAATTGCCTGCGTATTTTTTGTAGCTCAGTGATATCAGTGTAAGCGTTGATCTGACTATTTAGTTTGTCTAACTGCGACTTATACAGCTCTGCTGCGCTCTTGATCGTTTTTGAGTGTTTGAAGCCCTCTTGTAGCTTGAAGCTTTCACGTAGATTTTTTGTATATAATCTAAGCTTTTCAGTAAGTACATCTGACATTTCAGCAGATACTTGCTGATTAGTTGCTAAATTAAACAAATCATCTGCATGTTCAAGTGCAGCATCTCCTGCCGCTCGTTGTAGCCCAGCAAGCACAAATGCCGCCTCTGCTCCACTTTCTGACTTAGCTCTGTTTACATCAAGTTGCTGACTAAGTACACCGAGCTGGTTTTCTAAATTCGGAAAATCAGCAGCATCAAGCGTTTTTACTTCTTTAGCTGTTTCAGCCGAGGCTTTGCCCACCGCATCCATTTTTTCTTTGTTTTCTGCTAGCTTCTGAGCATTTTCTAACAGAGCAGTAGTAATATT
Source organism: Gilliamella sp. Bif1-4 (assembly GCF_001690535.1). Classification (NCBI taxonomy): domain Bacteria; kingdom Pseudomonadati; phylum Pseudomonadota; class Gammaproteobacteria; order Orbales; family Orbaceae; genus Gilliamella; species Gilliamella sp. Bif1-4. Next base: position 97,478 of record NZ_LZHC01000062.1, read on the forward strand.
CCCAATTAGTGTCTTGAATTGTTCGCCGCCTGCTGTTGCTGATGTAAATTTCTGCCCAGCTTCAAATAGCTTCTCGCCAAATTCTTTTGATGTTATTTCTCCCTCTTTTAGCTTATTTTTGAGCGAATCAATTTCATTCACATACTCATCAATAGCTTGTTTATTAGATGGTGACAAATAAAGCGTCACACCCGAATATCCAGCGGGTAAAATGTCAGTTAATTTATCCGTTAATTTATCTTTAATATCAGAAATATTAATATCGATATCTTTTGTATTAATATCGATTTCTGCTTGCAGTCCCGTTGTTATGTTTAACTGTCTTGATTTGTCGAGTTCTTTAAACTTAGCGAGTAGTTGATCAACGGGTAATTGTAATTCCTCAAGCGGTTTTTTAGCTTTATCTGCGCCATCCCCCATCATTAAAAAACCAGCGCCCACCGATAACAATGTTGTAGCTAAGCCAAGTGGACCACCCAGCATACCTAATAAACCGCTGCCTGCACGGGATAACAAATTAAACTTACTAGTTAGTGCGTTTACTTTTGTTTGTGCAGCAGCTAGCGCATTATTTGCTTGTGTTTGACGATTAATAGCTGCTGTTAAATTGTTTTGCGCAACAAGACTTGCTTTTAAACCAACCGCACGTTGTGCTTCAAATCGAGCAGCATTTACTTCTGCAACCGCTTTTAATTGCAAGCTTTTAACAGCTGCTAGTTGTGCTTGGGCTTGAGATATTTGTGCTGCTCTGTTTGCTAATGTTGTTTTTGTTGCATTAAAAACAGATAGCGAAAGTCCGCTAAAATATCGTGATAATCCTGCGGCAGTTAAAACTGCGCCAGCACCAGTAATCAAATGAATATTGTCCGCAACGACTTTCAAACCACTAGCAACACTTTGTGTAATCCCCATGTTGCTATTTATCTTACCGATTAACGATTCGAAGCTGTTTAAAACTTGAGTAAAACCATCTTTTACGGTATTACCCATGCCGTCCGCCATGGCGCCCGTTTCGTCTTTCACCTTTATCATTGCATCTGCTAATTGACGCATTGATATTTGACCACTCATACCGAGTTGCTTTATGACCTTTTCGGCTTTACCTGTTGAGTTTGTAAGTGCTGTAACAACATTTGGCGTTGATGCCATTATCGATTTCCAGTCGTTACTGCTAACTTTCCCTGTGATCATCGATTTAGTTATTGCGTTAATGCTGGTTGATACTTTATCTGCAGAAGTCGCATTTATAGTATAGCTGTTTGACATAGCCTCGATAAAGTCGATCGTGTCGTTTGTGCTATAACCCAGATCACGCATTGATGATGCCGTTGCAATGTATAGTTCTTGTGAATCTTCAATTGCTTTAGCATTACGATTACTAATTTCAAGCAAGCGACTTTGCACTTGCTCATAATTATCAGCTGAACCCTCGACAGATGTAATAGCCATTCTAATACGAGCAGCCATTTGCCCCCAGTCATCCGCCATGTTTACAATGCTAGTAAATGCAAAGCCTCCAGCGAACGCTGTAGCCACGCTTAAAGCTGATGATTTTAGCTGAGTTAATTGCATGTTCATTGCTTGAACTGAGCGATTATTACTAGCAATGTATGCATCAAACCGCTTTGAACGGTCTTCCATTGTTTTATAATAATCTGTACCAAGTCGTGATGCTCGACTCATTTCTCGTTGATATGATGATGAGTCGGCTGTAACTCGGATTGCCAATTCTCGCAATGTTGCCATAATTATTTCCCAAGTAAATTTGATAGCGCGTCAAATATGCTGACAGGCTCTTTCTTCTCTTCTTTGAATTTAAGTAAACAGTCCTCAAACTCGACTTTTGCACCTTGTGAGCGATAGATAGCTGATGCGACTTGTGCGGCGTGCCAGTCGTGGCGTTCGTCGCCGATCGGGTTTAATTTGTCGAATGCGACCCAGTAGTAAAATTCCCTTACTGATAGCGTTTGCTCAAGCTCGGCAAGAGTTTTACCGAGCCTTAATGCTAATTTAAGCTTAAAAAACAGCTCAGGATCGCTTTCTACTTTTTTTCAGCCTCTTTTATCGGCTCGCTTTTCAAGCCGAGCAGATTAAAAGCCTCATTGACTAATCGAGTATGAACAGGACCGTAACTTTTTACTAAATCATCAATATCATTGCTGAAAACAAAATCACCTTTATCATCAAGCAGCACCGTTGCAAATAGCGTTGCTTCCGCTTTAATGTTTAACAAATCTTTTTCGTGATCAGTTAGTTTTTCATTATCTGTGATATCTTTGATTGTCTTAATATACCGATTAAAATCGGTGTGTAGTGGCTCACGAATAGTAACCGCCACACCCCATTCTTCAACCCGAACCTTTTTTGTACGAAAGCCTGAGTTTTTTGCTGTGATAATTTGTTTTAAATTCATTATTTTTGTCCTTGATTAACAGACGGAGCATTAAAAACGAACTTACCTTTTACTTTGAATGAGAAAGAGCCAGTTACCACGCCATTTTTTGCACCTTTGAACTCGTAACTCGTTACACGTGCAATCCAGTCGATTGAACTACCGTCTTCATATTTGATCTGGAATGCGTAGTTATCTCCCGTGTCGTACGATTTGCGTAATACTTGCTGTGCAGAATTACCAATAACAAAGTTAGCGTTCATTGAAACCGTTGCCTCGGCAGGTAAGCCGCTGATAGTTTCTTTTGTGATTGATGAAAGTGTCGATACGTCGATTTCTTCACCCTCAGGCGCTGTCATTGAGTAATCGGTCACAGTGCATTCTAGACTAAGTTTTGCTGTTGCTTGCGCAATAAATTTAAGGGACGGATCTTTACTAACAAAAACACCAACATCTCTGGTTTTTGTGTATTCACTTTGTACTTGTTGAACTTCTGGCATATTAATATCTCCAAAAATAAAAAAACCACAATTAAGCGGCATAAAATGGTTAAATAGGTAATTATTGAATGTAAAATTCTAACGTTGAGCGATAAAGCTCTGTTTCGGTTTCATAGTCTTGGCGACTAGTGATATTGAATGGTTTTAATGGTTTCAGTTTTTCGTACGCTTGTTGTTTAATGGTTTCAGCTTCGAGCAATGTTTTAGCGTAGATATCAACTTGAAAACAATACTCAACAGATGATTGGCCACTCATAACATCGTCGTAAACTTCTGAAACTTTTGTGTAGCACAAGTATGGTGGGCTAGTTCCTTGTTGTGCAATTAATGGACTTACCCGTCCGTCGCACAAAATTTTTAGTGCGTTATTAATTTTAATTTCTATCATTTTGAGAAAATCTCATCGATATCTTTTAAAAACTGTTCAAATGCAGCATCTTCTGCCTTTTTTACATTTGCATCGAACGTAGGACGAACAAAAGGCTTGGCTGACATTTTCGATGAACCATTTTCTAAGATCCACCACCAAAAAGGCGTCCATCTTTTTACTACAGAACCTTCGCCATTTTTCAGTTTTTTAACGACTCGTACTTTTTTAAATTTAATTCCTGCAATTGCGTTTTTACCTCTAACTGCGTCAACTGAAATCGATTTTTTGAGGCGCCCAGTTCTGACAGGAGCACTTGCACGAATAGCATCACGAAAAACAACAGCACCGGCACGCACAGCCTTTTTTGAAACTTTTCGTTGCTCTGCTTTTGACAGTAATTTAAAGTCCGCTTCAAGCTCTTTAAATCCAGCTATTGATAACGTGGGTTTAATCATAACGTACGCCTTTTTGGCAGGGTAATTCAAGCCTTGTCCTTTTTACGTCTTCAAGCACCGCTTTAATATCGTAATAAGTTCCATTACACAGCACACGCATATCAGCAGTAATATCTTTTCTGTACCGAATTAAGATTTTACAATCTGTTTGCGTTTGTTCAGCTTGTGAGCTTTGATACTCTTTTCCCGACACGTCACGAATTTCAGCTCGTACAGTGCACACATCGACCCATTTATTAACTAGTTGTCCCAGTTCGTCTGTACGATTGATTTGCTTCTGAAAAGTTACTTGGTTACGTAATTTGCCTGACTGCATACTAAACACCTATATGAATTCGATATGGGTTTAACAATCGTTCAAATCCATATTTAACATTTGATGAATTTGCGGTGCTGGTTTCTTCTCTATTTTCATAAAGATGTCCCAATAATAAAAGAACAGCGGATTTAAAACTTGAATTGACTAACATCGGACGATCTCCTGCTTTATTTGAAAAAACAGCTTGTTTTAGTTCGTCATCTGTTGCGTAAACTTGTCGCTCCAAGAAATTAATTGCTTGTTCCTCTGCGGCATCAAGCTTTAATTGAATATCAGCATCATCAAAATTATGGTCAATGCGCAGATGTAATTTTGCTTCATCAAGCGTTATCAGTGACATCTTTTTTAGCCTTTTTTTTCGTGTTAGGTTGAGAGGCTTTATCAGCATTAGAAGACAGCTGATCTTCTTCCGTGTTAACATTGTCTTTCTCGTGATAGTGTTTAACCATGCCATTTGATACAAAATAGGACAGGTCTAATTTATCAACTTCAAACGGTGGCGATTGAGGTGTTCTGATTGTTCCGCCGTAATCAAAACTTTTTAAAGCAATTACTTTTATTTTTTCCATAGCAAATAAAGGCGAGTTGCCTCGCCATTCTCCTTTACACTGTTGGTGTTACTTCACCCGTTACAAATGCTTCTGGGCGATATACAGCTAATGCTAATCGCTCTTCGGCTCGAATGGTGATCATGTTATTTTCAAAGTCTTTGTCATTCTCTGTAGAAATCAAGACTTCCATATCCATTCTGTCAAAAATTTGAGCTGCCATATTGAATGCACCCACTAGGAAATTATTTGCGTTCATAGCTTGGGTTTCTACAACGGGCAAATTCCAAAGTCGAGGAGTTGTGCCGTCCATTGGATTGCCGATGATATAACGACCTTCGTTATCTTTTGTCAGCTCAATACCTGCCCAATCAATTGGGTTTAAAACAATACCATTTGATGGGAATTCAGCTAAAACAGCTTGAAGTAAAGCTAAGCGAATGCGATCAATTGCGGTTGCATTGGCAACAGATAATGACGGAGTAAAACTTGAGGCTTGAGGAACAATACCAAGAATATTAGAGCCAGAACCATTGCCAAATAATAATTGCTTTTCTTCTGCTAGCTGTAAACCATTACGTGCTCGCCCGTCGATGTAACTAATCAATCCAGAAACATCGTCTAAAATCTGACGGGAGGCTTTAAATAAGTGTGCAACAGTGCGTACTGGTGAATTAACTAATCCGAACGTAATGTCAGAATAAGGCTTTGCCATACTCTCACCAACAGTTGTTGCATTATTTGTAAATCCAGTTTCTCGGACAAATTCAATTGAGTTTGAGTTAGTGGTTCCCGGAATCAATAAATCACGGATTGTCATACGGCGTACTGGCGGTGCAATAATCCCAGCTTGGCGATCTGGAGCCACAATATTCGTTGTTGTGGTCGTAATCGCCGAACGGGGAGCGTTCACTCGTACTGAACCTCGGAACGACGCGTTCATATTAGCATTTTTAAATGATTCGCTTTCAACAACCATTTTCCCGAGTGATTGAACAGATTCTTTTGGGTTATCTTGTGGTCGTTCAAGCTTTTGCGTAATATCATTTAACTTAGCTTGTAATTCATTGAATTTAGCTAATGCTGTGTCTGCTTTCGCCTTTGATTCTTCGCTTAACTGCTGGTGCGCTTTAATTTCTTTTTCAGATTTCTCAGCATAACTTTTTAATGTGTCACCAACGCTTTTGAGATCAGCTTGGACTTGTTTATACTCTTGTTCTAATTGTGTTAAATCTGTCATTTTAAAATACCTTTTAGTGAATTTGATAATTTTGCTGTAGAGCCAAACTCTACGTTTATTTGAACATCAGAAGCAGCGCACGGCGTGCTTTCGCTAGCAGCGCCAGACATGCTAGTTTTTAGTTCTTGAATGAATTTTCGACGCTCCGTTCTCGGTAATTGAGCCTTGGCGAGCAGGGCGTCTAATTTTTTGATTGATGAATTCGGATCGGATTCTTTTTGTTTTGTTACGATATCAGCAGGTAATAATGAATCAGCAAAACCTTGCTTGACCGCATCATTACCGACGATGTAAGTTTCTTTATCCATCATCGATATAATTAGGTCTTTATCCAATCCAGATCTAATTACGTAAATATCTGACATAGCTAAATCAAATGGTTCGATTGTTTCCGCCACTTCTCGTAAATCATGGCGATTTCCTACAGCGTGTAGCCAGCAATTATGAATCATTAAAAAGCCTGCTCTAGCTATTTGCAAGTCATCCCCAGCCATTGCAATTATTGACGCGGCCGATGCAGCAATGCCGATTATTTTTACCGTGACTTTCCCGCCGTGATTACGAAGAAGGTTATATATGGCAAAACCTTCAAACATATCACCGCCGGGTGAATTGATGTAGACAGTGACATCCTGCTCATGCCCTATCTGACGAAGAGCCGCAGCAATTCGTTTTGCAGTCACGCCCTCGCCGGTCCAATAATCAAGACCAATAGGATCTAAAATAGATATTGTGTTATCTTCTTCTATTTCGGCTCTAATCCCTGATTCCCATTTATTTAAAGCATTTGCGCTCAAATCAAAGGCAATAGGAATCTTTTGCAGCGACTGTGGCGCTACAGGTAAGTTTTGTTTTTTCATTGATATACCTTAGTTTTTAGATTTTCCAAGCGCATCAATTGGCGCCATTGCGGTTTGAATTGTTAATACGTCAGCATTACCACCTCGTTTTGGCAGGTTTTCTTTTACTCGTACTTCATCACGTGTGTAAATACCGTTGTTAACCATAGCTGAATAAAAGCTAGCTCTAGCAGAGCTATCGCCCTTTAATAAACCATCAAGACTAAATTCAGAATAATATTTACTACGATCTTCCGGAGACAATAGTCGTTTATTAATGGATTGTTGAATTCTTGTTATCCAAGGGTTTAAATTAAATGTAACAAACGCTATCATTTGTTGTTCTAACCCCGATCCCCAGCTAGTATTTTTCTCTGTGTACCCAATCATCCACGGCGGAACGCGGAACCATCTGCAAATTTCTTCAATACTAAACTTTCTAGATTCAAGTAATTGCGCATCCTCAGGACTAATACCAATTTGTTTTGCTTCTAATCCGTACTCTAAAATTGGAGATTTTCCAGCGTTCATTGCGCCAGATATTTCGCGTACGCTTGTTCTAAACTCTTCGCGTTGTTCTTTCTTGATGATTTTATCTGTAGAAAATGCAACGGTGGGCATTAATCCGTTTTTAAACGTGCTGTTTGCTGCGGTATCAGCAGATATTGCCGAACCGATTACATTGGCCCCGTACTGAATTGGTGAAATACCTGTAATACCGTCTAATGTAAATGCCTTTGTGTGGAACATGTCATTTTCAGATATTATCCTAGTGCTATTTTTATTAGAATAGCGATATCTCAGGCTTCCATCATCTTGTATTTGAGTCTCTATAGATTGCGGAAGCAAGAAGTTTATTGAAGAAACTTTATTAGCAGTCCTTTTTATTTCAGCGTAAGCGTTTCCTCTCAGTAGCATTGCCGCTAATTCAATTTGCCAAAATTCAAATGGTGTATTGTTATAATTTGGGCTTGAATGTAAAACATCTTGTAACTGATGTTCACTTGCAACTCTACGACCCCCATCTGGCAATCGTTCATAAAGATTTAACGGTAATGTTGAAACGGTGTCCGAAATAAGCCCAACACATGCCCACACCGCCGATAATCTCAATGATTTATCTACAGATACATTTTGCCCGCTTGCTGATTGCCAACCAAAAAAATTTGCCCAGAATTCACTATCAGAGGGTCTAATAACATTACCGCCAGTATCCAATACTTCGCTTCTCGGTGGCTTAAAAGAATCACTAAGAACCTGAAAGAAATTTTTAGCCATTTGTTAAGCCTCTTTTAATGAAATAAGCCGTTATGAACGAGCATAAAGAGGCTGTTAAAATTGAATACTGATATCCGAATATTAGATATGCAGCAATAATCAGCAATACAAAGCCAAATAAGCTAAAAGCCATGAATAAAATTAATGCTAGTTTCATATTATTAATACGTCCTTAAATGCTGCTTCAATATCTTCATCTTCGTTATCTTCAATGTCCGCTATCATTACACCAATACTCATTAACATACTGACCAAATAGTCAATTTTGTCAGCCGATTTCTTTTTATCTGGGGCCATATTCAAGTTTGGATCTCGCCTCGCCACCATGTTTGACGCGCACCATCTAAGCACAGGATTACCTCCGTGATGTAATTTTCCTGACACATAATAAATTTCAGTCGCTTGCATAGCTGGATGATAAGATTTTGTACCTTGTATAAATTGAATCATTGGTACATTTTCGGCGACAAGATTGTTAACTAACGTTTGTGCATTCCATGAGTCATAAGCTATGTTTACTATATTGAATTTATTAAATAATTCCAATATATCTGATTCAATTACAGTATAATCAGTTACATCGCCTTCTGTTTGCTTGATATAGCCTTTTTCAACCCAACCCGCATACGGCACTGTACCCCTTTCTGTTCGATAACTTATTGCTGATGTTGGGCACCAACCCCAGTTATAAGTATAAATTTCACCGTCAATATTCCACGTCAAACTTAGCGACGTTAAATCACTTGTTGAGGCTAAATCGAGACCACCATAACACGGGTAATCTTTTAGAAATTCCAAATCCACTTGCCCGTCACATTTATCCCATTTCCTTAAATCTATCCATATATCAGCGGCTGATGATGGTTTGTTAAGCCTCTTGATTCTAAACTCTGCCATTTTAGATGGCATTTGCTTAGCTTCAATCGCAGCTTTTTTTATCTCATCAAGTAAATAAGGGTTTATGTCAATAAACGGACTCGCTTTTATCCATGACTCAGGATTTAATTCTTCATCGTCATCATCTAGCGCATAAAAAACCACCAAGAAGTGATCCGCTTCATCCTTAAAACTACCTTTCAACAAATCCTGTGCAAATTTTCTTATTTCTTGCCATGGTCCAGCATTAACATAACCCTCTGTTGTCGTGTATAAAATAAGTGGATTTGCTCTAGCGCCTAACGCTGACTGTAAGACATTTAATAAATCAGCCGTTTTATGTGCATGAATTTCATCTATCCCAATGTGTGATGGATTTAAGCCATCTTGTGTTGATGCTTTTGCGTGAATTGGTTTGAAGCTTGAGTTTGTTTCAAATCTAGATATCGATTTCGACCAACATTCAAGCCCGAACGCTTCTCGCATATCGAATGTTTTCTCAACCATTATTTTAGCTGTATCGAAAATTATTCGCGCTTGTGGAAATGTTGTTGCCGCACTAATTACCTCCGCTCCATTCTCTGGCTCACAACAAAGACAATAAAGCAAGATTCCTGCTGATAATGTGCTTTTTGCATTTTTACGAGCAACAGCAAACAGCGCAGACGAAAACCTGCGAGGATAAAACTTATCATCATCAGCCCAATCTTTTATTTTGATAAAAGTCTTTTTTCTGAATCCAAATAATTGAACCACAAAAAATATATGTGATGGATGTAAAACTATAGTAGGTGGGTCCCAGTTACCCTTAGCGTGTGGTAATTTTTCTAAAAAATCGCACGCATCTTTTGCATGCCACTCATCAAAAAAAAACGGACAATTTTTTTTGTCGGCTCTCTTTAAATCATCTAAAAATCGCTTGGCTGCTTGCCTGATCAGTTTGCAATATTTCTCACGCTTTTTATCTTTTATCGCGTCAGTTGCATAATCAATCGCTATCTGAACATAATCACGCATAATTTAACTCGCTTTTCGTTTCCCATTGCCTGCAAATTTATTACCAGTATTTTTATCGTTCTGCGCCGTTACCTTGCTACGACTTGCAGGTGTCATACCAAATTCTGAAAATAATGCTTTCAATGCTTGATGCTCTGATGCTGTGATCTCCATGTCAGCTTTTGCTTTTTTTCTAAACATTTGCCACGCAACGCATAGTTGTTCAAGCGGGTACAAATCAACCACTTGCAATACTTTTGTATTTACCAGTTGTGGACCTAAATTATTCCACATTTGAATACCATCGATATTTAAATGAAGTGGCGCTTCGGGAAAATCATCAATTAAATCAAATTTAGGTACATCTTGAATTTCTCGATCGGGGCGGTCGGTACCTGCGATCACCTTTAAATTGGGATCAGTCCGTTTTCTGCCCATGTTACATCCTCCTAAAAATCGGATTATTAATTTTGACGGTGTGAAAATTTGATTAGGCGGTCGGTGTCCATCTAAAAAGTTATAGACTTTTAACCCACCCCCTCCTTCTTTTTAGTCTTCGTGCGGCTTTCTTTTGCTGTTTTCTTCTTATGGCATTCACTATTAATAGCTCGTAGGTTGGTTTCATCATCTGTGCCACCTTTGAACAACGGAATGATATGGTCAACCTCATTAGCAACCTTAATCAATCCTAATCGTGTACAATCATCGCATTGACAGAGATAGTTATCCCTTTCAAGAATCGCTATGCGTAATCGCCTCCATGGTCTGCCACCTCTTCCATTTCCCCATGTTTGTTTAACGCTAACTTTAGCTGTATTGTTTTTGCGATGAGGATTAAATATTTTTGGAGCAATTGGCATAATTAGGCTTTGATGTTGACGTTTATATTAATGACGAAATTCATTATCAGTCCTGATAGTTGTTGAATTCTTTCTTGTTACTCTTGTTATTCAATTCAATATCAATCGGATTGTTAACCGCTTCACTATCTAAGTAAAAATCAACATATATGCGAGGCGGTTGATTGGGTTTTGTCTCGATACTAACAGCTACTTGATTAGTTAAAAGCTGTCCATCTACTGCAATACCGTAACCATAAAACCTACCGTGCTTATATAAATGGGCTAATTGAATTTGTTTCATTTCTCTTTACCTCGGCGAACATGATTAACCTAGAAGTTAATGATATGTAACTGCTGATTTTGTTTCTTTCTCTTCTAAATTCATTAGCATGAAATCACTCATTAGATTGTTTAATTTATCTATGCCAGATTGATTTAAATAAAAGGTAGTGCCGATTTTTAATGAACAGCCCTCTTTTGTTTTATTCATATCAATCATTGAACCATACATACACATGCGTTCAAATTCTGAAAGCTCTCGTTCATAGAATCCTTCCAAAAAAGACGCTAGGCTGTCGGGTTCTAATTCCAAGTTTCCTAGATGATGTTTGAAAATATTATCGCCATTTATTCTAATTAGATGTTCTACATATGAGATGCTAACAATGCGAGCGTAAAAAATAGGGTTTTTATTATTATCCATGATAGTTACCTTTATGCTGCCAATATAAATTTAATCTGTCCCTGCGTATTAAATATTGTTGAGCATCGAGCCTCGAAATCTTTGTAATCAATACAGCCTTTTGCAATTGTTGTTATTGCGATAAGCTGATCCTCTACCGCTTTTAGCGCTTCTGGCTTTAAGAACTGATGAATTTTTTCACCTTTCTTTGTGCGCTCTTTGATGCTTTGATAAACCTTTTTAGGTAGTACAACACCATAAACCCACTTCTGGGTTATCAGTCCAAATAATGATGGACAACCGCCAATATGATTATTGAATGGCAAGTTAGTCATTTTTGATAATGCTTGATAAAAAGGTTGTTGGAATCGTTTTTCCCATGTTTGAGGCTCTTTATGAGTTAGTATTGCTAATACTTGCTCATCTGTATAAGTAACAACTTGAGAACGAATAAGCTTATCAATTTGCTCATCACACCATATTTCAAAATCCACAGACAGCCACCGGGCAAATCGAACGGCTAATTTAGGATGAATCCAAGTACCACCACCACGATCCTTTCTGGCTCGGCTAGTTTTTACATACGGGATTTTCTGGTATGTAGATTCTAAAGCATTGATATAATTAACTGTATCGGGAAGAATTAGCCAGTCATTTGGACGTTTACCAAATTTTGACGCAGCTTCTGTAGCGTTAATCCAACCATCATCGTTAAAACCAACTTGATGACCGTTAAAATCAAATTTAATAATATTCATATTATGTCCTTTATAGAATGAGCCTAAGTCACACAGAATAAACAGCCCCAAGAGTTCAGACATTAGCTGTCATTCTCTCAGGCTCATTCTGTAAAGCTCTTGGTTAATATTTGCCGTGTGATGGCATTATGATTGATTAAAAATTGAATTGGGTTTGTGGTGTTTCAAACATTTCAGGCATAAAAAAACCGCACGAGGCGGTTTGATTAAATATGCAGTTATTTTTTATAACTGCCCGGGTATTTTTATAGTTTATGCGGTAAAAGTGAATGATTATTTATACAGGTAGTTAATTGAAAAACTATTAATGAGGAGTATCTAAGTTAGTAGTTTTAAGGGGATATGGTTTCTAAGTTTGGCGACCGTGAACCAACTCCCCCTAGTACGAAGAAATTAAACATGATACGGATAAAAATGTAACAAATTGTTTAATAAGTGAGTTACCCTAAGATCATTTGGATAATAACTTACTTTTCCCTAATTAGCAATACAATAACTAATAATTAATTTCTCTTATCGCCCTTTTATCCGCATTACACTGCCTAAGTTCGTTCAATAATTCAGTGTACAAAACTGGACATTGTCCCCAAGTGATTCGCTTATCAATATAAGGCTCGTTATTTGGTTGTGTCAGCGAAGCAGGGATATTGCATTGATAAACGTACTCAGTTTTTACCGTTCCGCATCCAGTCAGACACGTTACTAGGCATAAAATCATTAGCACATTGATTATTTTTAAGCGCATCTTTCATTTGCTCTTGAAGTTGTTTAATTGACATAGCGTCTTGAGCTTTTTCTTGCTCTCGTTGCGCTATAATTTGATTGTTTTTAGCAATATCCTGGTTCAACTGTTCGATTTTTCCGAACAGTTCAGCGTTATCTTTTTGTAGCAGTTTCTTCTCTTGATAATTGTTGTAACCGAAGTGGACAGCAAAGACAAAAGCGGCAACGATTAATGCTATGCTCGCCATACTTGATTTATTCATAACGATGTAACTCCACACCTCAGGACAGACAAATTTTGTATATAAACAAAAAAAACCAACGGTAACAATTGTAGCCACAAGCCACGAAACGCACTCTACTATAAGCACTTCTAGTGAATTGCGCTCGGTTTCTAGCGCTATTTCGTAATTATGTCCTGAAGCTAAAACATATTTACTTTTTACTTTTGACAATTTGAACATGATGAATCACTCAACAATAACGATACAAATAAAAACCAACCCCAGCCATTCACATCATTAACAGCCATTATTGAAGCGATAATGAAGCATAAGATAGACATAACGCCTTCTCCTTTTCTCGTCTGATTACTAAGCCATTCAAAACCTTACCACCTGCCTTGTTCCACCTTGGAAACTCATTACAAGCCGCTTTATAATCGCCGTTGTTCAGATGTTTATACATTGTTGAAGTACGCATCTTTGTGCACCCAACATTAAATGTAATCGAAGTAACGGAATCAAAAACAGACTGTGGTAGATGAAAACCGTTAGCGTAGCGATTAACACACATTTCTGCTGTTTTGATATCATCTACCCAGCGCTTAGCTATTTCAGCATCTGAGTAGATTCGTTGTTCAATATTGTTACCCGTTGAGCCAATGCCAACCGTTAATATGTTAGCTGGACAATAATAAGGCTCTCGTACACATGATTCAGCATTACCGATTATTTCTAATCCGACTTTGCTTGTTCTGATTTCATCCTGATAATTAGCAAGAACAATAGCAATTATTGCTGAAACACTACAAATCGCACTCGTCGCTATTTTTGTTGTGTTTTTCATAGTATTGCTCTCTCAATTTTTTTTTATGATAAAAATCACGACGCTTATACAGCCAATTAATAATAAATGTCGCTATTGATAAAATGATACCGACAATAATGGCTATATCGTTTAAGCTAAGCGCACCTAAAAGCGTGCATATAGCTCCCCAGAAATACGAAATCGGTGAAGTGTATTTTTCCATGATGAATATTCGTGTTAGTTAATGACATGACAGCGTACTAGCTAAATGTTAGTTATGTGTGTGTCTAGCATTGCTGTCGATTCTGTAGATGTCAACGACATCAATGTCGCCAACATGCATGAAATTTTGACATAAAAAAACCGCAATTAAGCGGCTTCATTTAATAATTTTATTCAGTAATAAATCTATAAAAATTAAAATTTTTTGATAAATAGTGTTGACTTTTATTGTAAGTTAACTTACAATAATAAGCATCAAGTGAGGGACTTGATAAGGTAAACCCCCGACCTAAGACGAGGGCTTAAGGAGAAGAAAAATGAAAAAGAAAATATTCATTTTAATTCTGCTACTTTTGATTAGCTCCCCAGCATTCTAAAGTAGTTCAAAGGAGAGGGAAACCTCTCCGATGACCTTAAATATAACAATTTAATTTTAAAAAATCAAGGCGGATAACATGGCATTAACAAGAGTTGAAATTAATCAAAAAAGCGACCAAAAACGAGGAGTTAAAGTAAAAGGCTTTAAGCTACACGTTGACGATATCGCATTAATTGAACAAGCAAGTAAAATCCTAGATATTCCACAAGCTAAGCTTATTGTTGATGCTGTGAAATTTTACCTTGATAATAAAAAGCCTCTTAATTGAGGCTTTCTTTCAAATTCAGCAATGATCGATGTTCTTGCAATGTTAACTCATTGAGATATCGCCTTGGATTGCCGCACATCCAACAAGAACAAGCTGTCGGTGTTGTTATATGCCTTTTTAGCGACTTTCTAGAATCACCAGAATAAAAATCATTCCTTCTATTATCTAAACATCGCTTAACTTGATGTCGTCTATATGCTCGTGTTCTCATAAAATTACTTACACTTGTAAATAAAAAGCCCAACTATTTCAGTGGGCTTAAATTCTATGCGTTGAAAACCGCATCTTAGGCACATTATCCGTTTAAACGTTTAAACAGTCAAGTGTTTAAGTTATTTCTATTAATTATTTCTTATTACAGGTAATACTTTATTCCAATTTGTAGTAAGATGACTTGTAATTATATGCGCTGTTTCTCGTTCAATAACTTTTCTAGCCTGTCTTAACGTATATTTATAATCATAAGCCATGGAGTAAAAAGCTCCCGTAAAACGTGAATCTATTGCACGCAATGCAGGTTCTACCAACTCTATGTGGTGACGCATTCTATCAGCTACTTTATATAACCAAGCTAAATTGTATAAATCTTCATCAGACAACCCACTTCGAGAATGCACACCACCCAACCACTTAATCGCCTCATCAAATTTACTAGCTGGCAAATCTTGGTAGCGAGGGATCTTAAATTGCTGATGAAATTTTGAATAAACAGCCTGATGTTTTTCACCTGTTCGATAAACTCGCTCGTTGACAGCCTGTTGGATTTGCTGTTGTTGCTCGGGCGAAATTGTGTTAGGGAACTGTTGCGCTACTTTTGGCATAAAGTGGTTATAAAGTACATCGAAACATTCAAGCTGATATTGTTCAAGTGTCGCCCTTATTTCTGGTTTTACTCGACTAGTTTCAATACCAAAAAGCCAACCGTTGATCATTGAAATTGGTAGGCATAAATATTGTTGAATTCCACCTTTAGAAGGTACCTTTATCATAAAGGCTCCTTTGCTTAACACGTGGTGACGCTTGATTCTTTGGCGTTGAGCTTCCCAATCTAACCCAATATTTTCGCAAACTGGCTTCATTGCAATATAAGGTTTGTTTTGGTGATTAAGAACGATTAATTGTTGATTGTGAAACTGAATTGTTTCTAATTTTGTGTTTGACATGCTATATCCTTTGTTTATTTTTTTCGAAATTACTTCCCCAATCTAGTTAATTGGGTGCCAAGAGGTTCGAAAGCCTAACAAAGAAAGGCTGGAGTTATTTCCATTGCTGGTATTTTATTCCTCGCCCTCTCGGCATAGATTTTGAGCATAAAAAAATCACGTTAACGGGGCGATTAATCCGCTTTGTTTAGGTTTCGACACCTCACCAAAGAATATACAATTAAATTGCTTTGGTAGTCAATAACAAATTAACTTGTTTCGACTATAAATCTTTGTTACTGAATCAGTGCTTTTATATTGAAGTAATTTAGCTAGTTCGCTTGATGTGATCCATATTTGGTTATTGTGATTAACTGATTGAATGGTAGTATTATGAAAGACTAATGAATTAGACATAATATTGTCTCCGTACTAATGATTTTAATAATCACCACCGCAGAGGCTAATCATTGGAGGTGAACTGAATAAGGTTAGCCTTACCGCTAGTACGAAACGGCGCTCTTTCGAGCCCTTACCCAGCTCACCATAGAATAGATGCAACTAAGCTTTACGCATAAAAATACCGCTGACGCGGTTATACGTCGTACTGAACAGTAGGAGGCTAATCCTAACGTTAGATTTTGCTAACGTTTTTTCAATATACATCTTAATTATGTTCATTGTCAACTATGCCACCTTTGGGAATAATTCAATAATATGACCACGGATGAAACATTCAGCAGCAAACAAAATTCTTGTAATTTCTGTTGTTTGTTTACCCAATATTCTTGCTTGCTTACTACATGAAATTTCACGAAGATAAAAAGATGTTAATACGGCCCAATGCTCAATATTATCTGCTTTTAATCTTAAAACAGCATTATCAATAATCTGCGCCTCTTCTTCTGTTAAATACTGACGATAATCAAAATCCATTGGTGCACCATTAATACCCGCCGATTTTGAGGGATATTCTGTACCCATACGCTTTAAAATGCGTGTGTTTTTCCATGCTGTTAAAATGTCTTTAGTTTCTCTCATTACGCCCCCTTTTTTAATTCTTTTAATTTTTGTTTATACTCAGCTTTAATCTGCTTTATTTGCTCTACTGTGTATTTTTTCGGTTCGTGATACCCCTCTAACCATTCAACTTTTTCAATGCCAATTTTTTTCACCAGATTAATTCTGTACTCAATGATGTTCCCTGACTTGTGATTGTTACATGCTGAACATTGCTTATGTACATTCAGCTCACAAAATCGTAACTCTGGACACGCACCAACGCTTCGATAGTGTCCTGCGTGATATTGCCCGTTATGATATCGTCCACAGCTAATACACGGCTCGTTTTTGTCTCGCTCTCGAATGAATGTATTAAATGCTGTTTGCGCATCTCTTAAATGCTCTGAGCGTGTTTTTATGCCCTCCTTGGCTATCCGTGCTAACTTAATTCTCGTTCGCTCTTGAACTTTGTTATCTTTTGCATATTGAATAGCGCAATCAACCGAACATACTTGAGCGAGCGAGTTAAATAGCGCAAATTTTTTGCCACAGCTTTTACATTTTTTCTGCTTTATTTCTCGCTTCATTGTCTGAATTTCGCTTTATTCTTGTAAAACTTACCGCAAGAGCCTTTTACTTCTCCGTTAACGCCAACCAATGGTCTATTACAGACAAATAAATCCAAGTCAACGTTATATAAACAAGCCCCGTCACATTCTGGGCATTTAAAATCAGTTTTGATTAGTTTGTGTTTCTTCGGCATTGTCGTTAACCCTGTTTAAATTATGCTGATTGATGTATTCTCTGCGTTGTTCTCTAACTATTGCTATTGCTCGCTCTAATTCTTGCTCTTTATCATCGTACAGTTTTAATTGTTCTTTGTGTTTGTTGTTCATCATGCCACCTTTGATAATTGGTCTTTGTACTGTTCAGCCAGTCGAATCGCTTCCTGTGCATCTGAGCTAAATATAACGCCGTTTTCAGCCCCAAACTGTTCGGCACAAGTCACTACATCAGCAAATTCTTTTTTATTCATTTTCCTTGTTGATTGCCCCATAAACACCAGTCCGCCCTGAATACCCTTTACACATTTTTGACCGTGTAGGTTAGCTGTGATTAGATGTTTCCATTCCTCCGCTGTGAGCTTTTCTCCGTTCCATTCAACTTGCTTAGCAATATCATTTAAAACAGCCCACATCATGCGATTTTGAGCGTTACTGCGTTTTTCTTCATCAATCACAATTCTTAGCGGATGCTCGCTATCAACTGGTAATTGATTTATTACTTTAATCGCTGTAGTGCGTGCTGTTTCATGTGTTAAACGAAATTCTTTAATCATTGGTAACACCCCAATCAATACATAAACATTTTTTACTCTCAAAAATCTTCTCGTACTCGTTAGCCTTGGCAATATCCTGCTCTAACGCATCTTTTTTGCCCGCTCTAATTCGATATTTTAGAATGTTACCGAGGCAAAAGCCGCTAAATTGCTCAACTGTCATACAACGTGCGATAATATCGATAGATTCAACACCGCTGATGATTTGATAGTGTTTTGGATTTTTAATGTTGTCGATCACTGTTTGCTGTTGCGTTAGTTTAGTCATCATTCATCTCCAAATAGCTATCTACATCTGATTCAGGAACCAAAGTTGTCTCAATTGAAATATCGCAACCAAATCTGGCGTTCGTCGAATCGTTTAACTGCTTATTCATATGTTCATGTGCATATGAAATTGCTTTGTCTTTATCTGCTAATTTGAAATATTTAAGAACAAGTATTCGCTTGCAAACTGCTATTAATCTAACCTGATCTCCTCTTTTTAATTCATTTATTTTTTGTTTAGATTCTTCAATCAATTTTTCTAATTCTTTGCAAGTTAATCCTTCTAACATATTAATTAATTTAGTCATTTCGTCATCCTCCAAATTACAAATGCACAATAAAGCATCATCGCTATCGCTACTATTGCTCCATCACTCATCCCTAAACCCTCACGCACTCAAATTATCAACAAGTGAAGCTGTTGTAATTGCATCCAACTGGTTCTTAAGCTCCGCAATTTCTCTTTGAAGAACAATCACTTTTTCGCTATCAACTTCATGTTTTAATTTGTTATAGTATTTTTTAATATAATTTTTTGTTACTTGGTTGTAGTCACCTATCTCTTTCCCTAGTACATGTTTTTTATCAGTGATACAGTTGATAATGCTTCTTTTAATTTTTGGGTTGTGCACAAGGCTTTCTACAGCACCTAAGAATTCAATTTCTAAACCATTTTTTTTGATAACCGAAAAAGCGCACACCAATTCTTGATAATATTGTTCTCTATCAAAAATAAGCTCTGATAACTCCATATTTAAACCTGTGTTTTTATCGAATACATTTGCTTCCACTACTTTTTTAACTCTTGCCATTTTTGTATCAACTCCCTCAATTTTGTCTTATCTTCTTCTGAATAATTTTTTACTCGTTCTGCTAACTGCTGCTTAATCTTTGCCGTATTCGCTCCGCGCTCTCGTATTGCTCTCACATAGTCGTATGCTATTTTGTCGAGCATGTGATAACGTCCAAGTGGGCAATGGTTAACTCTCCGCAACACAAGCTCTACCTGTTTTTAACATCTGCTTAATGCTAGCAATATGCATCATGCTTTTACTTGATGCATATTGCTCAGTTTTACATTCCAACATTGCAAACGTATTTTCTGGTTTTGGCAGATAATGATTAGCTCGCTCTTGTGTTAATAGCCCTGTAAAAACGGCATGGTTTATAGCATCAGCACGCTTTGCTTTATCGCTACCTTGGGAGACAAACACCTCGATAGCTCGTCCGTACATCATCGATTCGTCAACCATTCGCTCATATGCATCAATAAACGTTCGTCTTGCTCCAATTTTGTCGCCATTTCGGTAGACAATTTCAGCTTGTGCCCACGCTTTTGCTATTTCATTAGTCCAAACAACCGTATTGGTTTCATCGCTAGCAAGTATTGCAATCGACCATGCTTCATCTGGTGATAAATGATTACTTGAACCGCCTATTAGCTTGATTAAATCAGCAGGCTTAGGCATAAATTGACTTTTAAGCACCCAAGCATGTGCAGCGGCTTTTAACGATTGAATCGGATATTGCCCAAGTGTTGACCAGTAAATATTAACCTTGACAGTGCTTGCTTGCTGCCCGTAAACCTCAAGTAATCCACCAATAACCGCTAAAAATTCATCTGTAATCTTTGCCATGGTTAAGCCCTCATACTCTCTAAAACAGCCCTGTTACGTTCAGAAAGGGTCATGAATTTAGATGGTGGTTTATTTGATTTTTTATAACCGTTAGCATTGCGTAACCAGTTGTTAAAAGCCGCATTCCAATCAATATATTTTTTGCCATTCGCCAAGCAATAATCCCTAAATTTAACAAACTCATTATCCAGATTGATGTTTTCATTCATCGCTATATCTCGATGATGATCGTTCGGTTTAAATTCATCAGGAAACTGACAAGGTCGCTTTGGCTGTTGCGATTTATTCGCAATAATATTTGTAGTATTCTCTGTAGTAGTCTTTGTAGTATTCTCTTGATATAACGAACTTGATTTTGTAGACTCCTCGGCATCTACATTGTAGAGATCGGGAAGATTACTTTTTAGTTGTCGTGATGATTGAGTTATAGAGTTGGCGAAATCGCTTAAAACTTGATTAACTTTTTCATTATCAATCTTGTAAAAAGTCTTATGCTCTAACCTCTTTTCTGTAACAATTAACACGCCTTTTTCTTTTAGTTTTTTGATAGCCGTTCTTTGTTCGTTATGAGATAAACCAGTTTCATCTTCAAGCTCATCACGTGTTTTATACACACCTAAATCAGACGTAGCCTTGTCTTGCCAATAAAATAATTGTGAGAATAAAACAGCAGGACTCACACCACCCAGTGGCTTAGCTAGCTTAGGATAATAGGCATTCGGACGCCCTATTAGTTTTAATATTTCAACTGCGTTCATTGCTTACCCTCTTTCTTGGGAAAAGTTCTGGTAAATCAGGTCTAATATCGCAAGCTGCAACTTCCCCATTGGTTGCTTTTACTATTAAATGAACATGCTCAGGACTAACATCAGACAATCCGTGCAGCCACTTCCATACTGATGTCTGAGTTTTCCCACACGCATCAGCTAATTTTTTCTGGCTTCCCGTAATTAAAATAGCTTTCTCAATTGCTTTATTTTTCATACAAACTCTCTTTTAACAACTTATGTTGTGAATATTATCTTTTGTTTTTGCTTGTGTCAACAACTTAAGATGTTTTACTTTATACAACTTTGGTTGTATTTTATTTAAATGAAAAAGGAGCTTAAAAAATGACATTAGCAGATCGACTAACCTCAATAATGAAAGAAAAGAAGATTTCTCAAGCGAAATTGGGAGAGGCTATTGGTATGTCTCAAACCACAATATGGAAATTAATGACAGGCAAAACAAAATCAAATAGAAATCTATTGAAGATCGCTGATTATTTAGGTGTTTCGGTTGAATGGTTAGCTAAAGGAGAAGGTCCTCAGCTTAAACAGCAACGAGACGGAACGCCGATGGATGAATTATCAGCAAGAGACGTAGATGAGTGGGATGATAAAACCCCATTAAATGATGATGAAGTTGAAGTTCCATATTTCAAATCAATTGAACTTGCAGCAGGACATGGTTGTTCAAGCACGGAAGATCACAACGGATATAAGCTCAGATTTAGCAAATCTTTTTTTAGAAGAAAAAATGCACAAAAAGAATTTGTCATTTGTTTTCCAGCTAAAGGAAACAGCATGGAGCCAGTTATTCCAAATGGTGCAACGGTCGCTGTAAACACACTACAAAAAGATATTCGTGATGGCGATGTTTATGCAATATGCCAAGACGGATTGTGTCGGCTAAAAAGATTGTATTTATTACCAGCAGGAAAAATAAGAATTGTTTCTTACAACTCTGAAGAATTTCCTGATGAAATTGATGATTCAAAAAATATAGAAATAATCGGGCGAGTATTTCATTGTTCATTTGAAATGTAATCAATGCTATTAAGAAAACACGGCTAACCGCTTCGAGGTTATTCTAGTGAATAAAACAGATAACCATGATTAGATATATATTAAATAATAATTCAAGGAGAAAACAATGCGTTATATTTATGAAACAGTTCAAATTCCACCAAATATTAATGTCGGAAAAAAGGATAAAGGCAATGAAGCTGGAGCTTATTTGCGTGAAATAATAAATAACAAAGCCAACGATAATTGGGAATTTGTAAGCGTTGAAAGCGTTGGAGTAAGAACATCCCCAGGGTGTCTTGCATCTCTTTTAGGAAAGAAAGAAGAATATTCTATTTATTATGTGATTATCTTTAGACGTGAAGTGGCTTAGTTTTAAATTAATATATCTATATAGAGCGATAGCCCCCAATCGCATTCGCTCAGCATGTAGATTCGAACCGTCTTGCTCAGAATATGCCTTATTAGCAATTGAAAAATATGGCGTATTCAAAGGGTGGAAAATGACATTAGGCAGATTAATGAGATGTAAACCACCAAATGGTGGCAAAGATTATCCGTAACAACCGCTTCGGCGGTTTTTTGTGAGTGAAATATAGGTAACCGGAATAAGGTAGTAATATATCATGATAGAAGAAATTAAAATTAAAAAGTATTTAAAATTACACGATATTAGTTTTAAATTTTCAAATAACATCAATGTTATTTCCGGAGGGAATGGTACATGCAAAACGACTATTTTATACATCATAAGTAATTCATTTAAACAACCAAAATTAAAAAACAATCCAAGCTTAAAACTTATTAACTCATTAAACCAACTTATAAATCCAAAAATTGAATCTTTAGCCAAAGCGGGATTAGTAACAAAACAAGATAATAATGAAGGAAAAGTTTTTGATATAAAATATTACGACCGTCCCAATTCGATCCCTTTTAGAGTGAAGGATGATGGAATGTTAAATCGTTATAGAATTATCCCCAATTATGCAAAAGGCAAAAAAGAAAACTTACCTGAAATACCTATAATTTATTTAGGATTACCGAGGCTAATTCCAACTGGAGAAATTCCTGATGACACAGATGTAATCACTATAAAGAAGTTTTTACCACAAGAATATAGGGATAAGTACAATGAATTGTATAATGATTTATGTAATATTGAAATAGCCGAGATTTTACCTCAAGAGAACATTGCAAACATAAAAAAAAGGCCAACATTTAGAAGCAACATCAGTGGGATTGATTCAAACACAATATCAGCAGGGCAAGATAATATACAAATACTATTAACAGCATTACTGTCTTTAAAATACTATTATGAAAATAGTAACCAAAGTAACAAATGCGAAAGCGTGTTACTAATTGATGAGCTAGATGCTACATTACACCCAACACTACAATATAAAATATTGAAAATAATTCATGAGTTTTCTATTGGTTATAAAATACAAGTTTTTTTCACAACACATAGCTTGTCTCTTATTGAATATTCAATAAAAAAAGGATGTAATATTTTATATTTGATTGATAACACCACACCTAAAACACAAAGTGGCTCTATAATACTGTTACCTGATCCGACATTACAGAACATATCATTATTTCTCCAAAATAAAATTGATGACGGGAAATACAAATTAAAAAAAATCCCTGTTCTAACTGAAGATGAAGAAGCTAGAATTTTTTTAAAAGAAATACTTAATTACAAAAGAAAAGAAAATGAAAATTTTTCAAAAATAGAAAGTTCATTACATTGTGGCCAATTTAATATTGGTGCACAAACATTAAAAGATATGAATGATGATGAGGTTTTTTTTCGGTCATTAACTCCTTCGATAACCATTCTTGATGGAGATGAGAGACCTTCTAATGAAGATCCTAGAGCTTATAAAGAACTTAAAAAAATTTATAGCAGAAAAAATATTATTTTTCTTCCAAGCAATAAAAGCCCTGAAAAATTATTATTTGATTATTCATTAAATGTTTATAATAGTCAGCCTGATTTTTGGTCTAGTCTTGATGTACTAGAATCCCAAATAACAAAAGAATATTACAGAGAACATATAAAATGTGAAATTGAAGCAATCGACAAGCTTTCCCATAAGCTCATAAAAGAAAATCAATCTTCTAATGGTAAAATAAGAAAAAAAAGAAAAGAACTATTTAAAAAACATGATTTATTTTTTAAATTATTACTTCGACATTGGTTGGCCAATAAAGAAAACAAGATTGAATTAGATGAATTTATTCATGATTTAAAATGTTTATTTAAAAATGTTTCTACATCTAATGGTATTGACCCAAATATTTGGCCAAATTAAAATTTAGTTCTGGCCAATAAAATATAGTTGATATACACTAATAATCATATTCACTATTTTGATACCATCATGCACTATTCACCATTAAGATATCCTGGGGGAAAATCTAAGTTTTCTCCTCATATTAAAAATATAATAGAAACCAACAATATTGTTGGTTGTGACTATTATGAAATTTATGCAGGTGGTGCTGGTGTTGCTCTTAATCTTCTAATTGATGGTATTTGCAAAAACATTCACATTAACGATGCTGACCCGGCTGTTTATTCATTTTGGAAATCAGCTATATATGATACTGAAAATTTTTTACGTTTACTTAATGATACGCCTATAACAATCGATGAATGGTATAAGCAAAAAGAGATCATAAATAATCCATTAAATAACTCTGAATTAAACCTTGGATTTTCAGCTTTTTTCCTCAATAGAACGAACCGCTCAGGAATTTTAAAAGGTGGGGTTATTGGCGGTAAAAAACAAGATGGAATTTATAGAATAGATAATCGATTTAAAAAATTAGACTTAATAAAAAAAATTCAATTAATTAGCGGTTGGGCCAAAAATATTTTTGTTACCAATCTAGATGCATCGAAATTATTAACTCAAATAAATAAAACTAATAATAAAAATGTTTTTATTTACTTAGATCCTCCTTACTATGTAAAAGGACAAGGACTATATAGAAACTATTATAACCATGACGATCATGTGAAAATCAGAGAAATACTTGATGATGCACAATTCCATTGGTTAGTTTCATACGATAATAATGAGAATATTAAAGAGATATACAAGCAATATCGTCAAAGAGAGTATAGTTTAAACTATAGCGCTCAATTAAAAATGAAAGCTAAAGAAATTATTATTTACAGCGATTCATTAAAAATACCCGACAACTAATTGCTAAATTTTATTCGAGCGACAGAAGTCGCTTTTTTCACGCCTAAAATCCCCCACCACAACTTTAAAACACCAACTGATTAAAAAACAATCAAACGAATAACAATCAACCACACAAAAACAACAACTTAACAACTTAATTAAAAATAATAACAACTTTAGGTGTTGATATTAATAACAACTTATGTTGTAATAGTCACATCAAAACAAATCAACTTACCAAAGTTGAAGCTCTTTAAAAATTCGGAAAGTCGGAACAACTTATAAAGTGTTATTCAAGTAGACAGTGTGAAAGCGAAGCTCATCTTAGAACGAAATGCCTAGCTCCCTCTAAGCTGATGAACGAATAACGCAGAGTAAGGGAGCGCAACACCTACTGGGGTATGTACCAGCATTCAAATCAAAGCGCATTTAAACAAGTGCGCTTGAATTTGAAATATAAGGAAGGAGATAGATGATGTTACATAGAGCTGTAGAAAATGGTTACGAAAATGCTTATTGCAACATGATGAACAATGACGAAGCGCAATTTGATAAAGACAAATGGATTGAAGCTAGAGCCGAAGAATTGCTTAAAAATTTCAGTAACGACAACGATTGGCAAATAGTAGAGCTTTTAAAAATAAAGCTAGAAAGTAAAAGCATTGATGCAGACCTTTATAACCAATTTATAACCGATATTTGCTACTCTCAAGCCAATCTTGAGTATAACCAAAATTTTTGACAACTCGGAAAGACGAGTACATGCAAATCCTTTGCCCGTGAATTGAGTAACGGGCTTTTTTACAGATTTAGCAAATAGACAGGGGATTAAACAATGACAAGTAAAAAGATTATTGAGCGATTACTGCACCAAGATTGGTTTGTTAAATGTGAAACCGAGCACGAAGTAGCATTAGTGTTAAACGCCTGCATTGATGCAAAAATTAGCTGGTCCCACGGAGCGTCTGCGTCGTGCTTACCCGACCTGATGTTACTGAAAAAGCCTTTATTTATTGAACAAAACACGGAATATGGATGCGGTTTGCGTTGGGATGATTTGGAACCATTCCGCATTAGTAAAAATTGTGAAGACATAACAGATTGGTTTTTCGAAGAATTGAGGAAATAGCATGAACACAATACCGATTGATCATGTCGGCTGTAATGTTTATCAAACAGACCGATTTAATATTAATTACAGAATGACTAAGGGCGAAAAAATATACGCCCTTTTTTGTGTCTTAATTGTGACATTTGGCGGGTTGTTTATGTTGATTCGCTGGATGTTAGAAGTGGCGACGGAGTAAAGATAATGAAACAAGGTATTTATTACGATATATCTAACGAAGATTATCACAATGGCGCAGGTATTAGTAAATCGCAACTAGATTTTATTGAAGAAAGTCCTGCTCTTTATCAGTGGGTAAAAAATGCGCCAGTTGATAAAAGTAAAATGTCATCACTGGATATGGGGACAGCTTTTCATTGTCTACTATTAGAGCCTGAAGAATTTAAAAAGCGCTTCATAATACCAAAGCCAATCAATTTAAGAACCAACGCAGGAAAAGCCGAGTACCAAGAGTTACTCAAAGAAGCCAAAGAATCTAATCAAGCTATCATCACCAATGAAGATTACAGAAAGTTACTTCTAATGCGTGATAGTGCAATGGCTCATCCATTAGCGAAATGGATTATTGAAGAGCGGGGGTATACAGAATCATCTATATATTGGAATGATATTGATACAGATATTTTATGCCGATGCCGACCTGATAAATTTATAGAAAAATTTAACTGGGTAGCGGATATAAAAACATCTGCTGATATTGATCGCTTTTATGCTCATTCATATGACTATCGTTATCATGTGCAAGACTCGTTTTATAGCGACGGTGTTCAATCTATCACTGGAGAAAAACCTACTTTTGTTTTCTTGGTAGTTAGCACAACAATCAATTGTGGTAGATACCCTGTAAAAACTTTCATATTAGATGAGGCCGCTAAAAACATTGGTCGTCAAGCTTATAAAGCTAATTTATTTAGATTCAAACAATGCACAGAAGATAACAATTTTCCAGCACTTCAAACATTATCGTTGCCTTATTGGGCTAAGGAATTAAAAAATGAGTGAACAAAATCAACCACCTATTGCTAAATCTGACCTAGAAAAAACTCAACTAACAAATCAAGACAAAAAGCCAGCAACATTAGCTGAATTAGTTAACTCTCCAAAAATTAAAAACCAACTTGCCATGGCACTGCCAAAACACATGAACCCCGACAGAATGGCAAGAATCGTTACAACAGAAATTCGGAAAACGCCAGCATTAGCAGACTCAAATATTCAAAGTTTTTTAGGAGCAGTTGTTCAATGCTCGCAACTGGGTTTAGAACCAGGAGGAGCTCTTGGGCATGCCTACCTACTCCCATTTGGTAACGGTAAAGCGAAGGATGGAAAATCTAACGTACAGTTAATTATTGGCTATAGAGGCATGATTGATCTTGCTAGACGTTCAGGGCAAATCATCAGTATATCAGCAAGAACCGTTCGAGAAGGCGATGATTTTCATTATGAGTATGGTTTAAATGAGGATTTAAAACACACTCCAAAAGCCGACGAATCAGCACCAATCACATATGTTTATGCTGTTGCCCGCTTGAAAGACGGTGGTTCTCAATTTGAAGTAATGACATTCAACCAAATTGAATCAGTTCGCAAACAAAGTAAAGCTGGTGATAAAGGACCTTGGATAACTCACTGGGAAGAAATGGCAAAGAAAACAGTCATTCGACGATTATTTAAATATTTACCTGTTTCAATTGAAATTCAACAAGCTGTAATTTTGGACGAAAAAGCAGAAGCTGGCATAAGTCAAGATAATGAAATGATTTTAGACGCTGATTTTTCCGTGGTCGAAGCATAACCGTCCTAGTGACGGTTTTTTAATAACGTCTGGTATATGCGTTGATGATTAGTGTTAGCAGAGACACTGTCCGCAATTGCAGTTAGCGCACTAGTTTGAAATATACAAGCCGTATTGTTTGACATGACGGTAGTCACGCCGTTGGCGACAGAGTGACATTAATTTTAGAGGAAAAATAATGGCTATTCTAAACAAATCACAAACAGAGAAGCAGAATAAAGATTGCTGGCGAACATCTGAATTATTGATCATTGTTAATTATAAGCGAGGTTTAAGTGAGTAAAAAAACATATGAATTAAATTGGTATGGTTCATTTTTCATTACAATTCAGTTAGATCACGAAAAAGACATCGAGCAAATATTTAAAGAGATGAACGAGTACTGGGGTGGCTGCGAGGATCGACTACGCAAATATAATGACAATATTACTTATGTTGGATTAAAACTGATTGCTGAAAGAGCTTTTTACTTGATTGTTCAAGATCTCACTAGTGTTGAAGAACTTCGCTCAAAAATAAAAGATGAGGAAGGCTTCTGGGATATTGACGAAAAACAAGGGATAAAAATAATTGATTACTACTGGAGTGGCTTAGATGATTTCGGTATAACAATAACGGAGGTGGGTAATGATTAATTGGCGTGATGCTAGCAAAGAGTTGCCAGAAACCCTTACTGATTGCGTTGTAATTACTAGGTCATTTTCGCAGGACGGAAAAATTATAATCAGCACTCGGAACTCATGTTATTACAGAAGAAGCGATAAATGGGGGTATGTTAATGGCTGTCATGTTTTAGCTTGGGTTTACACGCATGAGTTAATACAGTTGTGCGGATTAAATCAATATTTAATGATGGAGTAAATTATGATTACAGATGAAGAATGGAAAAAGCTAAAAGTTGGGGATGTTATCTATGTTGTAAATGATTTATATGATTTACAGTTAACAAAAACAACTATATCAAAAATTACAAAAGCGCAACTAAAGTTAGACTATGCTGAATATTTGTATGTTCAGACTTATAACAAATCTCAATCTGATCGTTTGTTTACCTATGCATGTAATGCATATAAATATGGAATAGATCTTCTGTCAGAAAAAACAAAAAAATTACATAAAAAGATAAACGAAATAGAGTCTAATAAATCTCTTTTTACAAAGAGCTATGAACAACTGGAGCAAGAAAATGGCAAATAATTTAAATCAGTGTTTATTCACCGGCAGAATTGGGAAAATCGATGAGCGTTACACCTCTGATAACAAGTTAATCGTTAATTTCACTATGGCAATTGGTAGCTATAAGAAGAATGGCGATAGCTATGAAGATGTCACAGATTGGGCTAATTTACGAGCGTTCGGTAAGATTGCGGAAAAAGTGCGAGATAAAGGCAAAGGTGCTTTTATTCGTGTTACAACTCGATACAAAACAGATAAATGGCAGGACCAACAAGGCAACAACAAAACAGCCATTTATTTTATAGTTGATGATTTTGAGGCGTTAACGTTCGATAAAAGCAGTAATCAGTCAGCACAACAACATAAACCGCCAGCACCAGCTCAGCAAGATGATTTTATAGATGACGGGATTCCATTTTAGTTTGACAATAATTTTATCGGGTTGTATAGTTGTAAATACTACAACTTTACGCGGACTTCCGCACCCGATAGCCTAGCGGTTTTTTTATGCCTGTTATTTAGGCATTTGATCATATCTATGATCGGGTCGAGAAGACGAAATACAATACTCGAAAGAGAAATAAGTCTCGCCGTCGTAAAGCGGTAGTTGAAGCCCGATCACCCACTAAGTGATCAACTAACTAAACTTTACGAAAGGTACAAAATATGTCAAATCAAATATCTGTTTTTAACTTCAACCAATCCCAAGTACGCATTCAAATAGTAAACAATGAGCCATTGTTTTGCTTAAAAGATATAGCAGAAATTTTAAATATATCAAATGCTAAATCTAGTCGTTTCAATCTTTCTGAAGCTGGGGTACATAAAATGTACCTCAGGTCATCTGGGCAACAAAGAGAATTAACTTTCATTAACGAACCTAATTTATACTGCGTTATTTTTCGCAGTAATAAAAAAGAAGCCATAGACTTCCAAAATTGGGTATTTGATGAAGTATTACCAACAATCCGCAAAACAGGCTCATATTCATTAACAATTAACACCGAACAGCAACAAGCAATCAAAAAAGCGGTAAACGAACGTTCATACAGGACTGGTGAACATTACCAAGCTATCTACACTAAATTCTATGAAAACTTCAAGATACCACGTTACCAAGACTTACCCGCTAGCAAATTTGATAAGGCTATTAAGTGGTTGGGTGGGGTTACAAAAACAAGAAAAGATATGATTGAGGTAAGCAGAACCAACCTAATTTGTTTAGTTCATCACATGCTTTGGTTGAACGATTTCTACATAGACAATCGTTTATATGATGTTTTTAAAATGTTGGGCTCTAATTTCGGTATAAGAATTCACGATCATTTTGGCGACGGTGCTTTTGTTGCTTCGATGTTTAAAAAACAGCTAGAAAAAAAACAATTACAGAAACTATAAATTAAGGGCATTATGCCCTTTTTTAATCCACAAAATCTGTTAATAACTCACTGAACAACCAACCTATTCTATTAATTTATTACAGATATCTGCGCTGATTATTTGGCGTGCAATGAAATAATAGAGAGAGCATTTTTTATCTTTGATTCACCAATTCGGGGGAATCAAAGTATAAATTACAAACACCCGTTTTATTAATTAACGCCAAATTTGGCGAAAAATACAGTATAAGTAAAAGTCTGGAGAAAAATAAAATGTATGACTTAATCGAAGAAAAAGAAATCATGCAAAAGTTTGGCATCAAAAGCAGGACAACAATTTATAATTTAACAAAAAATAAAGGTTTTCCTGCTGCTGTATTGAATTATCCAAAGCGATACAATAAAAAAGCGGTAATTGACTGGTTTAATAATGGCGGAATTAATCAACGTGTTTGATGTGCCAAAGGATCTTATCAGCATATAATTCATATGCCTTTCTTTGATCTTCTAACCAATCATGTTTATTGTAAACAGCCATAACACCACCAAGTTCATGCCCTAACATCCTTTCTGTGATATGGGGCATAACTCCCTCCTCTGATAATCTAGTTGATAATGTCCTTCTAAAATCATGGGAGCTCCATTCTGGCATATCTAATTTTTCACGCAATCGTCTTACATACCTATTAGCTGCTGAAATTGTAATAGAGGTATTTAACGATGTTCCTGGAAACATTTTATCATTAAACATATTTTGTAATTTTTCAACCATTGGTCTAATTTGTTCAAAAATAGGTCTTCTTATTACGTTACCCATTTTGCTATGTCCCTTTGGAACTGTCCAAATCAATTCACCCATATCAAATTCATCAACAGAAGCAAGTCGTAATTCTGAATTTCTAGCCCCCCATAACATTAGCATTTGATGTAGAAGCTTATTTATTGTTGATGCCCTGCTATTCTCAATTGCTAGCCATATTTTTGCCAACTCTTTATATGTTAATACCCTATCACCAATTTCAGTTTTAACGCCTATATTTTTAGGGCTTAATTTCATTAACTCACATGAGTCTATAACTTGACGACTAATACACCAATTTATTGCAGATTTAGCCTGCACTAGTATTGTTCTGGCTCTTTTAAGATTAATTTGTTCTTGCTTTTCAAAAAAAGTGACCCAGTCACGCACAGGTATCTCATTAACTGGTATATCAGGAAATTGATTATAAAGATTTTTGCATACAACGGCTTGATATAGTGTGGCAGTTTTATCTCTAAGCGTTGATACATATTTTTCCATCCAATAATCAAGGCAAGCATTCAAAGTCATACCTGTATTGTTTGCTTGATTATGCTTTTTTGGGTCGATTCCTTTATTGTATAAGTCTCTCAGCTCACCGACCAAAATCCTAGCATCTTTAAGCGATAATGATGGGTAACGTCCTATTGTCATTCTTTGAGCTTTTCCGTTCCATCTATAACGAAATTGAAACGCAATTGTTCCTTTTTGTGATATTCTTACTCCCAAACCATCACCATCGGTTAACTCAGGCAACCCTGTGTAAGGTTTATTTAATATTGATTTTAATTTTGTATCACTTAATGCCATTTTATTTTCTACATTCTGTACACATATAAAAATATAATTATGTACTCAATCTGTACACATTTGCAAGTGAACAAATAAAAAACCGCTTAAATAGCTAAAAACAAAAATGAACAAAAATTTATTATATCTTATTGAATTTAAATAAATAAAAGAACAATTATGGGCAAAGAAGAACAATGAAAAATAACCAAGAACAGCCAAGTTTTTACTTCCACGATTATGAAACATTTGGAACTCATCCTGCATTAGATCGCCCTGCTCAATTTGCTGGAATTCGAACTGATGAGAATTTTAATATTATTGAAGATCCTTTGGTTATATATTGTTGTCAAGCTCAAGACTATCTACCCAATCCAGAAGCGGTACTAATTACTGGCATAACACCTCAAGAAACTAATAACAAAGGAGTTTGTGAAGCTGAATTTACTCGACAAATTCATCAAGCTTTTAGCAAACCTAATACTTGTATTTTAGGATATAACAATATTCGTTTTGATGATGAAGTAACGCGTAATCTTTTATATCGTAATTTTTATGACCCTTATACTTATTGTTGGCAACACAACAATTCAAGATGGGATCTACTTGATGTAGTTCGTGCTTGTTATGCGCTAAGACCAGAAGGAATTAATTGGCCAACTAATGATGAAGGCCTACCAAGTTTTCGTTTAGAACATCTAACAAAAGCAAATAACATTAAGCATGAACATGCACATGATGCAATGTCTGATGTTTATGCGACTATAGCAATAGCTAAATTAATAAAACAAAAACAACCTAAACTGTTTAATTATTTTTTCTCATTACGTAAAAAAAATAAAGTTGCTGAACTTATTGATGTAGTTAATATGACGCCAATAGTTCATGTATCAGGCATGTTAGGTAGCCATCGTGGTAATCTATCTTTAGTTTCACCTATAATTTGGCATCCAGTACAAAATAGTGCCGCTGTTATTTGCGATTTAACTGGAGATATAGATCTCTTAATCGATCTACCTGTTGAGCAAATAAAGGAAAGGCTCTACACCAAAACTAAAGATCTACAATTAGGTGAATCACGAATACCTTTAAAATTGGTTCATACCAATAAATGTCCTGTTATTGCACCATTAAAAACATTATTACCTGAAAATGCTGAACGGTTTAACATTGATATAGAGCAATGTTTAATAAACCAACATAAATTGTTAGAAAATCAAAATTTATTACAAAATAAAATACAGACGTTATTTAATATTGATAATAATAGTCCTATTAATACTATTAACGCTGATGTTGATGCTCAAATTTATGGAAAATTTCTAAATAACCAAGATAAGTTACGCTGCGAGACTATTCGAACAACTCCAATTCATCTATTAGATAGTTTATCATTAACGTTTGATGATCCTCGTTTACCAACACTATTTTTTCGTTATAAAGCACGAAATTACCCACAAACATTAACAGAGCATGAACAGATTATTTGGAAAGATTATTGTCGCGATAAACTCAACACCCCAAAAATTCAAGATTACTTATTAATATTAGAACAATATGCTGAAACTTATATTCAGCAACCAGAAAAACTAGCAATAATTAAACAACTTTATCATTACTGCCATTATTTAGTTGGTAATTAATTTTGACGAGCGTATCATATAGAAAAATAACTTTATGTCACTCTAGCATCCGTCATAATTTATAATTAAGATTAATAGCATTTACGTTATGAAACATTTTCTAGCTAAGCACGCCACCATCAGACATAGACTATATTCTTTATACTATACTTTTTTTAGTTATGGTCGTGGATTGGTCATATTAACTCTTTGTTTATGGGTAGGTAATATTATTTCTAAAATATTACCTATAATAATTCCTGGTAGTATTATTGGTTTATTGATCCTGTTCTTTTTACTTGCATTTCAGTTAATTCCCACTTGCTGGATCAAAAATAGCTGTAATCTATTCATGCGTTACATGACATTATTATTTATTCCTGCAGCAATGGGGATTATGGATAATTATTCACTTTTATTACAAAATTGGGGTCCGATTATATTTGGCTGTGTAGGTGGTTCTCTTATTGTATTGCTTCTAACCGCATTTTTAGCAGAACAATGTCATAAAATCGCAGCAAAAAATTCAATTTCATCACCAAAAGATGAGGTCAATCAGCCATGATATGGATGCTACCATTAACGCTTTTTGTTTTCTTCATTATTAGAAAAATATCATTTAAAATAAAAAATCCGTTATTTAATCCCCTAGTGATTACGGTAATAGTATTAATTCCAATTTTACTGATAACAAACACCAGTTACACACAATACGTTGACAACGTACAAATCATTAATAAACTATTGCCTTATTCTGTTGTTGCTCTCGCCTATCCTTTATATGAACTTATTCCCCAAATTAAAGCTCGTTGGAAGTCAATAATGATTATTACTTTTACCGCATCGCTTGCTTCAATGATAACCGGTGTTTGTATTGTATTTTGGTTAGGTGGAAGTATTGAGATTGCTGCATCTGTGCTACCTAAATCTGTTACTACTGCCATTGCAGTAACAATTGCAAGTAATCAAGATGGTATACCGTCAATAGCTGCATTATGCGTAATATTAGTTGGTACATTAGGCGGTATATTTGGACATCAAATATTAAATTTAGTAAAAATAAAATCAGCACCAGCAAGAGGATTAGCTATCGGTGCTGTTTCACATGCTGTCGGCACTGCCCGTTGTATTGAAGTTGATTATAACGAAGGTGCGTATAGTTCGTTATCATTAGTTTTATGTGGTGTTATGACCTCATTGACAGCACCTTTTTTATTTCCAATAATGGTATTTATTTTTAACTGGTTTTAGCATGAAATTAAAAAAGCTTATTGCTTATATTGCTAGTTTCTGCTTGATTTTAATAACTGCTATTGTAGGTTTAGATTATTGGATCAGCTATAAAACAGCTCCTTATATTTATCATGATGAAAACAAACTTCCTTACCGGACTATTGGTGTTGTACTTGGAACATCGAAATATGTTCGAGGAGGAGGTTTAAATGATTTTTATCGTAATCGTATTGATGGAGCAATTGATCTTTATTGGCAAAACAAAGTTGATTATTTATTATTAAGTGGTGATAACGCTCTTTTAAGCTACAACGAACCAATTACTATGAAGAAGGATTTGATAAAAGCTGGAATTCCTAGCGATGTGATCGTTTTGGATTATGCAGGTTTTAGAACTTTCGATTCAGTGGTTCGTGCCAATAAAGTATTTGATGCAAATAATTTTACTATTATCACTCAAGAGTTTCATTGTGAACGAGCCATTTTTATTGCCCTTGCTCAAGACATACAAGCACAATGTTTTGCTGTGCCCTCCCCTAAAAATATGAAGTTAGTCCGTATCCGCGAAATGTTTGCGCGTGTTAGTGCATTTATTGATCTTTATATTCTAAAAAAAGAACCTAGATATCTTGGCCCTGTAATTCCTATTTTATCTAATGCTCAATAACCATCCTAAATAACAAAAAATTGTAAAAACTTTCAGGAAAGTGCATCTTTAAGTATAAAAACCAAACAAAAGAGAACTTGTCTAATAAATTAGATTGCATTTTTATGCAGGAAAAAGTAATATTTAATCAAATTTAGCATCAAGAAAAATGTATAACTAACAATGAATATTGAATTAAACCATATTAACTGTTTTTATGGTAAACATCAGGCTTTAAATGATGTTTCACTCTGTTATCCACTTGGTGAAACCATTGTTTTACTTGGTCAAAGTGGAGCAGGAAAAAGCTCTTTATTAAAAGTATTTAATTTACTTGAAATACCTAAATCAGGGCAGATGACTATTGCTAACACCCATTTTGATTTTTCTGAAAAAATCAGTGAATCAACAATTAGACATCTCCGTAAAAATGTAGGCATGGTATTTCAAAACTATAATTTATGGCCGCATTTGACGGTACTAGAAAATTTGATTGAAGCACCTTGCCAAATATTAAAGTTATCTAAAAAAGAAGCTTGCGATAAAGCAATGGCAATATTACAAAGATTGCAAATTGATGATATGGCACAACGCTACCCGCTTCACCTCTCAGGTGGACAACAGCAACGTGTCGCTATTGCTAGAGCGTTAATGATGGAACCTCAAATATTATTATTCGATGAACCTACAGCAGCATTAGATCCAGCAATTACATCGCAAATTGCCGAAATTATCAATGAGCTATCTCAAACAGGTATTACACAAATTATAGTTACGCATGAAGTTGATTTTGCACGCAAAATTGCTTCACAAGTAATTTATATGGAGCAAGGTAAAATTATTGAGCGAGGACAACTCGAATGTTTTGCTCATCCTAAAACTGAAGAGTTTAAAGCTTATTTGTCACATTAATTAAAATAAAATTAGGTGGATATATGAAAAAAACGTTACTAGCCATTTGTCTTGCAGGAACTGCTTTTGTAGCTCAAGCAGCAGACACCTTAACAATCGGAACAGAAGCAACTTATGCGCCTTTTGAATTTACTAATGAAAAAAATGAAATCATCGGCTTTGATATTGATGTGATTAATAAGATTTGTGATGAAATAAAAGTTTCATGCAAAATTGTCAATCAATCATTTGATGGTTTAATTCCTAGCTTAAAAACTCGTCGAATTGATGCCGCTATAGCCGGAATTGATATTACGCCAGAACGACAAAAACAAGTTGATTTTACTAAAATTTATTATGATGATAGCTCAATCCAATTTGTTACATTGAAAGATACATTGACTAGTCTCGATCAACTAAAAGGTAAACGAGTTGGTCTACAAAAAGGAACAACTTATCCTAAATATTTAAGTGATAAATTCCCAGATATGAAAGCGGTTAGCTATGATAGTTATCAGTACGCTATTTTAGATTTAAAAGCGAAGAGAATTGATGCAATAGTTTCAAGCTCAATTGTAGCTGGAGAATGGCTAGGCAAAGAGGCAGATATTGTTGCTTTAAGCAATAAAATCACTGACCACGACTATTTTGGTGAAGGTTTAGGAATTGCTATCCGTAAGGGTAACGAAAAATTACTTAACCAATTTGATCAAGCGATAGATAAATTAAAAGCGAACGGTGAGTTAGATGCTATCTATAAAAAATGGTTTAATAAATAAACTATATTTTTAAATAAATATAACAATGATAATCTCGCCGCATTATCTTGCGGCGAATTTATTTTTTAAATTAACCTTGGTTTTTTTATGTTTGATTTTTTTGCAAATAAAATGATATGGATCTCATCGTTAATGGATGGGTATATTTTGCCGCTTATACAAGCAACAGGTATCACATTATCATTGGCCTTTGTATCATTAATTATCGGAATTGTTTTCGCTTTAATTTTCTCAATACTAGAATCTGTTCCATTTAAACCCGTTGCGTGGACAATGTCCTTATTTAATTTAACAATTCGCGCATTACCTGAATTATTAATTGTGGTAGCTATTTATAACGGATTACCACTATTATTAATATTATTAAATGATGGTTTCACAATCGATCTTTATTTTTTGTCATTGACGATACAATTAGATATTCAAGATTTTAATATTAGTCCTTTTTTATGCGGTGTTGCAGCACTATCACTCTTATACGCTGTTTATGCCTCTCAAACGTTACGCGGTGCATTTAAAGCAATTTCTAACGGACAAAAACAAGCAGCTCAAGTACTCGGATTAAATAAATCACGCACGTTTCTTCGCATTATAATGCCACAAATGTGGCGCCATGCCCTGCCTGGATTAAGTAATCAGTGGTTAATTTTGTTAAAAGACACCGCATTAGTTTCAGCAATTGCAATTGATGATTTAATGATGCAAACCAAAACTATCATCGCGCGAACCAACCAACCTTTTTTATGGTATTTTGTTGCAATGATCATATATCTAATTATCTCAATTTTAAGTCAAAAGGTTATATCGCGTATTGAAAGACGCTCAACCTATTTTGAACAACCTACATCAGCGAAAAGTTAGTAAGGCCGTATTATGTCTGATAATTTTATTCATTACCTTAACATCATTGCCCAAGGTTTACCCGATACATTAAGTTTAGGTATTTTGGGCATTTTATCTGCTGGATTGATTGCTGCTTGTCTATCATGTCTATTGTCATTAAATCACTTTATATTAAATAAAGTTATACGCGCATATGTCATTATATTTACAGGTACCCCTTTACTAGTACAACTTTTACTAATTTATTATGGGCCATCACAATTTAGAGATATTTTAATCAAAATACCGACGTTTTATAACATTATTTCTTCGCCTTGGTTTTGTGCCTATTTAACATTAACACTCAATAGTGCCGCCTATACAACTCAAATTTTTTATGGTTCATTAAAAGCCTTACCTAAAGGACAGTGGCAAGCTTGTGAAGCACTTGGCATGAATAAAAAACAAACTTTAAAAGTTGTTTTGCCTTATGCATTAAAAAGAGCCCTTTCGACTTATTCAAATGAAGTTGTCTTTGTAGTAAAAGGCACAGCATTAGCTTCAATGATTCCTGTTATGGATGTTATGGGCTACAGCAATGAATTGAATGCGGATTATTATGATTTCACTATTTTTATTGTTGCTGGGTTAATATATCTCTTGATAAATGGTTTACTTAGCACCATTATGAGGATTATAGAGAAAAAAGCCCTCAAATTTGAAAACTAATATGAGCCAATTTGATTCAGCATCTTTTTTAAAAACAGTCCCACATAAGCCAGGAATTTATCAAATGTTTAATGATAAACAGACGATTATTTATGTGGGAAAGGCTAAAGATCTTAATAATCGCTTAAAAAGTTACTTTAATAATAGTAAAAAAACGCTAAAAACGGATATGCTCGTTAGTCATATCCATCATATTGAATTTACAATTACCAATACCGAAACCGAAGCCTTACTGCTTGAACAGACTTATATTAAAAAGTATCAACCCCGATACAATGTACTGTTAAAAGATGACAAAAGTTACCCTTTTATAAAGTTAAGCAAAGAACAACATCCGCAATTGTCTCTTTATCGTGGTGCGGTCAATCGAAAAAAAGATGAATTTTTTGGCCCTTATCCAAGTGGATATGCAGTAAAGCAAATATTAGCTTTATTACAAAAAACATTTCCAATAAGACAGTGTTTAAATTCAACTTATCGCAACCGAACTCGCCCCTGCCTACAATATCAAATTAAACGTTGCTTAGGCCCTTGTGTGTCTGGATTAGTCAGTGATGAAGATTACCTAGAACAAGTTAACTATGTTAGATTATTTTTATCTGGTCAATCAGATCAGATAATACAAAAAATAACTGAAGATATGCAAAAAGCTAGTAGCGAACTCAACTTTGAAAAAGCAGTAGTTTTGCGTGATCAACTACAAGCAATAAAGCATATCAATGAAAAACAAGCCATATACAACAACAACGATAATCTTGATGTGATCGGTTTTCATTATGAGTCTGGTTTAGCTTGTATATATGTTTTATTTATTCGCAATGGACAAACATTTGGGCATCGTTCTTATTTCCCTAAGGTTCCATCAAATACTGAGCTAGAAGAAGTTATCGAAACCTTTTTAGGACAGTTTTATTTACAAGGCAATCAAAACAGAAATATTCCTAAAAAGATTTTACTTAACTTCTCATTGTCTGATAAACAACCAATAGAAGAAACGCTATCACTTATTGCTGAACATCAAATTAAATTAGTTGATGAACCTAAAGGTGATAACCTAAAATTACTCACTATTGCAACCGTGAATGCTCAAACAGAAGTCAAAAACAAACTACTAGCAAACTCAACAATAAAACAACGTTATGACGGACTAAAAGATTTTTTAAAAATTGACAAAATTAATAGAATGGAATGTTTTGATATCAGCCATTTTATGGGTAAAAACACCATTGCATCTTGTGTTGTTTTTGATGATAAAGGACCTGTTAAATCCGAATTTCGACGCTATAATATTACAGGAATTACCCCTGGTGATGATTATGCAGCAATGCAACAAGTATTATCACGCCGTTACAATAAAAAAGATCTGCCTATCGACAAAATCCCCGATATTATTTTTATTGACGGTGGTAAAGGACAACTAAACCAAGCATTAAAGGTGTTTGAAAAATTAGAAGTAAATTGGAATAAAAATCATCCTATTCTAATTGGCGTTGCTAAAGGTGCTGAGCGTAAAGAAGGACTAGAAACACTATTTTTTGAAGCACACGGTAAAGGATATTATCTTGATGATCACTCACCTGCCCTATTACTCATTCAGCAAATAAGAAATGCATCACACGATCATGCCATTATAGGTCAGCGTAAAAAAGGGACAAAACAATTAACCGACAGTGCCTTAGAACATATTGAAGGTATTGGTGCTAAAAGGCGTCAAGCACTACTGAAACATTTTGGTGGATTAAGAGAGTTAAAAAACGCCAGTATTGATGAAATAGCGCAAGTACAAGGTATATCAAAACAATTAGCTGAAAAAATTTATCTAAATTTACAACAATAACCCATTGAAAAAATAACATATTTCAGGCAACATAATCATTAAGAAAATACTGTTTTTTATTAATCTATAATTCATTGATTAATAAAATAAAAAAAGAGCTTTTGTCACATGAAAATTAATTTTCCAACATTCTTAACACTATTTCGAGTTATTTTAATTCCTTTTTTTGTGCTGGCATTTTATTTGTTACCTCATGAATGGTCTGGTTTTTTCTCTGCATTGATTTTTTTAATTGCGGCCGTGACTGATGTATTAGATGGTTATCTTGCTCGTCGCCTAGGGCAAACAACCAAGTTTGGCGCATTTTTAGATCCAGTCGCCGACAAAATCATAGTAACAATAGCGCTTGTTTTAATTACACAATATTATCAATCATGGTGGATCTCAATCCCTGCAATTATTATTGTTTCACGAGAAATTATAATATCGGCCTTACGGGAATGGATGGCTGAAATTGGTAAACGTAACAATGTAGCTGTTTCGTCAATTGGGAAAATCAAAACGATAGCACAAATGACAGCATTAACTTGGCTACTTTGGCGTCCTTGTGACATTGTTATTTACGCAGGTCTTGCAGCATTGTTTATTGCAACAGTATTAACGCTATTATCAATGTTGCAATATTTATGGATAGCACATAGCGATTTATTAGAAGAATAATTATTTTTAGTTAATTTCTACCTAAGCATATTTTTATATGAGTAATTTTGTTGATAAATTCTAGTAAACAAAATTACTCATCCCCTTCCAAATCAACCAATAACTTTTATTTAAATTATCAATCAGTCAAACATTGAGCAATTAAACGATTTATTTAAAATTTATATTGACTGAAATCATAAGATCGGTAAAATGCTTTGCATTCAAAACGAATTACTTCTAAGTAATCAATTTTGAGCCCGGGTGGTGAAATCGGTAGACACAAGGGATTTAAAATCCCTCGGCCTTTTTGGCCGTGCGAGTTCAAGTCTCGCCCCGGGCACCACTTCTTACCTATGCGTCTATGCGGGAATAGCTCAGTTGGTAGAGCACGACCTTGCCAAGGTCGGGGTCGCGAGTTCGAACCTCGTTTCCCGCTCCAATTCAAAAGTAATAATTAAGACAAGAAGTTAGTGGCAATAATTTTATTTTTAAAGTCCTAATTTAGGTTTAATGATTTTTGTTTTTTGATTTATTTCTGACATTTCCTTTTGCGTTATAAAATAACTCAAATGTCAAATTAAATAAGGACTATTACAAATAATCAAATGTAGACAATTTAATCTCCCTTTAAATTTTCAATGCGTCAATAACAGCTCTTAGCGCAGGAGATATATTTCTATGAGGGTAATAGATATACGATGCTTCGAGCTTAAGACTAAAACGTTGTAGCACTCTAATGAGAACGCCTTTTTCTATATCATCCGCTACCAATTCTTCTGGTACATAGGCTAACCCCAATCCCAAGCGAGCAGCTTTAGCTTCCAAATAACTATCAGCAAAAACCCATTTTCCCTCAGGTCGGTGGGTAATTTTTTCGCCATCTTGATAAAGCTCCCACGAGTACAAACTTCCGTCACCAAGTTGATATGCAATGCAAGGATGTGCCACTAAATCTGCTGGTATTTGTGGAAATCCATAGCGACGAAAGTGGTCGGGAGTGCCAACAATTGCCATTTCCATATCCGGGTAAATACGTACAGCAACCATGCCATCGTTAATTTCTGGACCTAGGCGCACACCGGCATCAAATCTCTCAGAAATAATATCAACAAACCTGCTTTCATTGATAAGTTCCAATCGGATATCAGGATAAAGTTGTTGAAATACCGCTAACTTAGGTAATAGCACTTTATCTATAACATGCTGGCTAGCATTGATGCGAACAGTACCTGATGGAGTATTACGATAATAAGCTAGAGAGGTTAGTCCGTCATTTAATGCATCAAATCCAGATAGTACTTTTTGATAAAATTGTCCACCCGCCTGCGTCAGAGATAATTTGCGCGTTGTGCGAACCAAAAGCTGTAAACCAAGGCGCTTTTCAAGCTCACGGATAGAACGACTTATCCCTGATTGTGCAAGCCCAAGCCGTTTTGCTGCAGCGGTAAAGCTTCCTTCCTGTACAACAATCATAAACAGGTAAAGATCATTGTAGTTTTCTCGCTTAGTTAGCAAAGTATTTTTTTACTCTTATTTATAACAATTTAGTATTAATCTTAGCATTTTTTCCCCACTAATCAATACTATTAATATTAATTATAATAATTACTAATACAATTTCTGCTGAGTTATCTAAATATAATCTATATCAGTAAAAGAAATGAGTAATAAGAGCTTTTAGCAAAATTTGTTCCACCTACTACTATACTATTCACACCAATAAGTGGAGTTATAACTATGAGTACTGATAAGATAAATCAAATTTCACCTTTATCACTGATCGAAAAATGGGACAAGACCTTTCCTAAAAGTACAAAAGTTAATCACCGTAAAGTCGCCTTTCAGAACCGTTATGGAATTATATTAATCGGCGATCTTTATATTCCCAAAAATCAAAATGAATGCGAATTAGCTGCAATCGCAATCAGCGGACCTTTTGGTGCAGTAAAAGAACAAGCGAGCGGGCTATACGCTCAAACACTAGCCGAACAAGGTTTTATTACGTTGGCTTTTGATCCATCTTATACCGGAGAAAGTGCTGGCTACCCACGTAATGTTGCTTCTCCCGATATCAATACCGAGGATTTTAGTGCTGCAGTTGATTTTCTTGGTCTACAAAAAGAAGTGGATCGTAATCGTATTGGACTGCTCGGCATTTGTGGCTGGGGCGGTATGGCATTAAACAATGCAGCAATGGATACTCGTGTAAAGGCTGTTGCAACGAGTGTAATGTACGATATGAGTCGTGCAATGGGTCATGGGGTTGGTGATGGAAAAGATCGTTATTCAACAGCTGATCGACATTCTGTTTTGCAATATCTGAACGAACAACGTTGGGAAGATGCTAAAACAGGTATTCCCACATTAGGTGGACATGATATTTATATCGATGAGAAAGGTAAAGTCAGTGCTTCTAAACGTATTTTGCCAGAAACATTACCAGAAAATCCGCCTCCAGTGTTGAAAGAGTTTTATAATTACTACCGAATGCCTCGTGGTTTTCATCCTCGTTCTATTAATTCGGTTGGAGCATGGAATGCAACAATGCCTCTTTCATTTATGAATATGCCGCTACTAAGCTATGCAAATGAAATTACTATTCCCACATTAATTGTTACTGGTGAAAAGGCTCATTCTCGT
The DNA here is from genome assembly GCF_001690535.1 of Gilliamella sp. Bif1-4. Taxonomy (NCBI): domain Bacteria; kingdom Pseudomonadati; phylum Pseudomonadota; class Gammaproteobacteria; order Orbales; family Orbaceae; genus Gilliamella; species Gilliamella sp. Bif1-4. The sequence goes on from NZ_LZHC01000062.1 coordinate 141,485, forward strand.
TATTTTGCTGAGGATGCTTATAAAATGGTCGGTGGCAAGAAAAAAGAATTGGTAATTGTTTCTGAAGCAAATCATGTCGATTTATATGACAATACCACAGGAAAAATACCATTTACTAAATTTGAACAGTTCTTTAAGACCAACTTAAAATTATAAGGATAGATATTAGCCATCCCAACAAAAATAACTGTATTTACTGATGGCTATTATCATTATATAAATGACAAAAATGTTATTTCTAATATTTTGTTTTTATTAATTTTATAACTACTATATACAGAAACAACATTTGCCCTTAATGCAACTCGGCCGGTTAAAAAGGTATGAGGATAAAGCTATAATGTCTAAAAAAAATCTCAATATACCAAACAATAAAACATACACACACTGGAGCGGTATATTTTCTATGACGCTATGCGTTTTTGTATTAATTGCTTCAGAATTTTTACCTGTAAGCCTGCTGACACCTATTGCCAGAGATTTACAAATTACCGATGGACAAGCAGGTCAAGGTATTGCTATATCAGGTATACTAGCAGTACTAACTAGTCTGACCATTCATAAATTTACAGGAAACTTAGATCGAAAACTACTGTTACTATTTTTTACGTTTTTAATGGCTTTATCCGGGCTAGTTATCGCTATCACATCCTATTACTTGGTTTATATTCTGGGAAGAGCACTGATTGGTATTGCTATCGGTGGATTCTGGTCAATGTCAGCTGCAACGGCCATTCGTTTGGTGCCACACCATCAAGTACCTAAGGCTCTAGCTATTTTCAATGGCGGTAATGCTCTTGCGACAATTATAGCCGCACCACTGGGAAGCTACTTAGGAGAAACAATAGGCTGGCGTGGAGCATTTATTTGTATCATTCCCCTTGCTATTTTTGCATTTATTTGGCAATGCATTAGCCTGCCTACTATGAAAACCTATAAAGAAAATCAACCTAACAAGCCTATGCTTCAACTGCTAAAAAAACCAATTCTATCTATAGGCTTACTGGCGTGTGGATTATTTTTCATGGGACAGTTTACTTTATTCACCTATGTGCGCCCTTTTCTAGAAACAGTGACTAAGGTAGATAATTTTAATCTATCTTTAATTTTACTTGCTATAGGTGTCGCTGGTTTTATTGGAACAATGGTAATTACAACCTTTCTGAAAACTAAACTCTATCAAACACTAATGATGATTTCTTTACTAATGACTGTCATTATCATAGGTTTATTTTTAACTAGAAGTCACATCTGGACTGTAGCTACTTTATTCAGTTTATGGGGATTGTTTGCTACGGCCGCACCAACTGGATGGTGGGCATGGATAGCACAAACATTACCCAAAGACGCAGAAATTGGTGGAGGACTAATGGTTGCAGTAATTCAATCATCAATTGCAATAGGTTCAACGATAGGCGGATTGTTATTTGATTATCTGGGATGGCAAAGCAATTTTGCACTAAGTGGTATATTATTAATTGGTTCGATAATAGCAACGTCTATTGTATTTTATAAAAATAAAACAGAAGGTTAGATAAATTATTTCTCTAATAATCTTTTAGGCTCTATTTTATCTTATCAGTTGATAAAAGATACCTTAAAGGACAATTCGAGAGTCATAATAACAGTCTACTGGAAAAGATTGCTAAAAAAGCATTATAAGTCATCATTTAACTAAATCATAACGAGATATTACTATGCCAAAATTAATTACTAGAATGTATAAAAAACTGAATATTATTAACAACAATATTCGACATTTAATTACATAGGTCTATTATATAATTTGCTAACAGTTAAAAATGTAAAGAAAGCTTATGATTAAAACAAAACATCAACGACTCTAATAAAAAACCAAATTGATGATATTTTATCTATCCGATATAATAGGCCATTAAAAATCATTGACGTATCGAAATAGCTTTATATAATACACAACATCTAAATAAGAAACCTATCTAAGTCTCCTTAGCTCAGCTGGATAGAGCAACGGCCTTCTAAGCCGTAGGTCACAGGTTCGAATCCTGTAGGGGACGCCATTAAAATCAACGATTTAAATCAATTTCTAATGTTTTATAAAATTTAACTGCTTAAGTATCTATTCTGTTGCTATTAGAACAATTAAGAAAATAATTATTTGTAACTCAGTTTATTAATAATCATAACAAATTAACACTTTACTTATTATGATAACAATAAACTACACACTACCAATTTACATACGCATGTCGCCCGAAGATTACGAAAATGAAATTACGGGCCGAATGCTACATTATCAATAGCGACGACGAGCACAATTATGTATTCTATCAAACAGCAAAAATGCTATACGATATCGCTGATTTTGTGATGCTACATGATGCTGTTGAGTATTGTAAGTTGAAGATTGATATGTGATAAAGATTAAAATTTAGTGTATTAAATAGTAACTACAGAAACAACATCAGCGATCCTGTAGTTATAAATACCTTATTTTACAATAATTTGTTTTATTATAAACGATCTCAACAATCTACAAGAAAAATATAAAATTACCGCAAAAACAACGCTAATAATAATTGATAAAACAAATATTAATACAACATTCATATCTAAAAATACTGAGTATTTTTTTAAACAAAACATTAGTGAAATATGTGATAAGTACAGTATATACGATATATCCCCAATTTTTTCTAGAACTGATTAGATAAAAATCGTAAGAAAAATTCTTTTTTATAAAAGAGTAATATTATAATAAACGTAAATGCGAAATAGATATTGAAATCGTGAAAACTCCCTTTTTTGCTACTACACAGTAGCATCAATAGCCCTGCAATAGACAGTAACTCTAAAAAAATTAGAATGCAATGGATCTTTTTTTTGTTTATACAGTTCCAATCATTTTTATTTATATAATCCGCAATCATGTAAGCAAAAATACCTACCGATAGGCCTAAAAAACCTCTTACCACTCCCTGTGATAAAAAACCTAATACCGTTGGTACAGAATAACCTGAAACTGCACCTGCGTTTGATGTTAAAAAAAATAGACACGAAAATGATAATAATGGAATATATAATTGAAGCGCTTTTTCTTTAAAAAAATACATTAATGCATACAAAAAACAACTAACCCAAAATAGGACAACAACGTACCAAGCCCCCAGTAACATTGTCTGAATTCCGCTAACATCAGTAACCATAATAAAATTCAAAAAAAATGCTTTAGCGCTACCCATGTCAACTTTTAAACATCTCATTAAAATAAATAATGAAATCATACAAAATAAATATTCTGGATACAGCCGTTTTATTCTAGATATAAAAAAATCTATTAACCCTGTAGGGTTTTCTGTGTATAGCGATTTTAAATAAAACGATCTGGCCAGCAAGAAACCAGACAAAACAAAAAAACAGTCAACAGCCAAGTGAGCCGATCTAAAATATTTATATCCTGTTTCATTAGCTAATATTCCTTGAGTGTGAAATAAGCAAATAAACAAGGCCAACAAAAATCTTAAACTATTAAAAGAAGTTATATTATTCATCGTAATATTTACATAAAATTAAAGTGTCAAAATATTAAGTCATTCATAATATTAACTCAAGCGTTTGTTTTATTGACCGTGTTATAAAAACTAAATCTGATCAGAACATCTATAATTACTGTGGTTTTTCTGGCCAATCGATATCTGGCGCAGTATCAACGTCAACACGATTTAATAACGCACGATATTTTTTCCATACTGCGCACAATGCTTTTTCTTCATCAGTTGCTATTTCTGTGTCGATTGCATCTTGTAGATAATCAATTTGCGTAGTTGCTTCGCTTAATAGCTGTTTTTTCTGTGCTGTTGCTACAGCTATGTAATGCTGATGCTGTTTGTTTTCATCTAACACCCACGCTTCACCGTTCCAGTTATCAAATTCGGAGTTTGGTTTTAACAGAGTGTAATTACTTGGAATATCGCCAATTTCTGTTACTGTTGATTCTGCACCATTTTCTATTGAGTAGATTTTTTTACCGCAATGATCGGCCGGGTATGTCCATTTGTCGCTTTCTAAACCGCTTGTGCAGCGGTGAACAATAATGTCTATATAAAAAACTTAGGTAACGTTTTCTAAACCGCTTGTGCAGCGGTGAACGGCAAGACCCAGAGGTCCGTTACATGCAAAATTTTCTAAACCGCTTGTGCAGCGGTGAACTAGATTATATCAAACATAGCCTTTTGTTTTAACTAAAATTTAACCATTTCTCCGAAAATGACCCTTTTTTCTGGTGCTTAAATTAATCTATATTTTTCAATGAATTAAAAAAGCGATTAAAAAAAGGGTTGTTTAGTTTACTCTCAAAAACATCAAAAAACTTTAATAAAATCAATATCTTTCCTGACGGTTTTTTTGGTGAAAATATGAAAATTCATCTATAAAATCAACGCCGATTTAGCAGCCCCGTAGTCTTTGTTCTTTCATAATCTGCGCACGGATAGCTTGCTCAATGTTTTTAGCTAGTTGCTGTCCGTCTTGTTCTGACATGCTGCCATTTCCGTCTAGATGAATCGGTGTATTAAATGTCATGTTTATTACTGAACCTCCACCTTTACCAGAAGTGATTTGGCGATTGCTTAATACTTGCCCGTTTTCACCAGGTATTAAATACTGTTTACCGCCTGCTACCAAGATTTCAAGTTTTCCTCCCTCGCCAACACGGTACATTGAGTTAACATCTACGGGACCACCATTTTTACGCGCACCAGCTATACCCAACGCTTTATAGCCGTTGCGTATGCCTCTGCGCCTATCGCTGCTGCTGCGCCTTGTGTGGCAATAGATGCGTTCATTGCCGCCGGTTCATATGCTAAAGCTAGCGTCTGAGCTTCAAGTACTTGAGCTGCGGTCGTTGCTGCCGAAGTTGTTTTAGCGACAATTGCGTTCTTGACGTATTGCATACCCATTTGAACAAGTGATCCGATAGCTTCGTTCAAAATCACATTAGCAAAGTTCTGCATTGCTTGTGTTGCTGTCATTGTGCCAGACATCAGTCCCGATATCGTACTTGTCGCACTACTTGCTAATCCCTCAAGTGATGACGCTAAAAACTCGTTAGCATCACTCTGATTTCGCCATATTTCCCACTGTGCATTTATCCTATTTTGCTCATACTGATGATTAGCCGCTTCACGCAATGCTATTGCGTTTTCTTCGGTGATCCATTTCTGCTTTTCAAACTCTTGAATCAAAGCAAGTTTTCTATCATTTTCATTTTTAAGGGCTTGGACTGGGTCAATTTGTGCTACAGCGTCGTCAATTTTAGATACAACAGCTTCAGACTTAATTTTAGCCATGTTGATTTGATGCTGTTTTTCTACTTGTTCAAGTTTAGCGTTGTATTCTTCTTGAGTTTTTATTTCACCTAGCTTTTGTAATTTATCCAATGAATCCTTAGACTTTTTATAAGCATCATTTTCAGCTTCAATCGGGCTTTTTAATGAACCAAGTTCTTTATAAGCTTGTGATGCTTCGATTAGCTTTCTAAGCTCTTCAGTTTGTTTCGCTGTAACTTTGCTACCCATTTTTTGAGTAATAGCAAGTAATTCAGATTCAACAGTAAGCCCTTGAGCCTCAAGTTTAGCAACTTCCAACTTATCGCTAAGTTCTTTGATTTCCTCTGCGTATGATTTTGTTGTGCCTCGCCCGCTTTTTTTACTAGCGTTTAGCTTTTCGTTTTCAGCTGATAATGATTTTAATAGCGCTATCAGCGGCTGTAATGCAGCAGCTTGATCATTTGATAGCTTAGTAAAGTTAGTTTGTCCAAGATCCAGCGCCATTAGATCTTCTCGATATTCGTTAGCACTATCGCCCAAAGCTGAATAAAGTCCGTCAAGTACAAATGCCGCTTCACTATTTTTTTTGGCTTTCAACTGAGCAATATCAAGTTCCTTGGATAAGCTTGCTAATTTTTTATCTATTTCTGATTGCGATACTTTATCCCAACTTTTTGATAGATTTTTGTTTGCCTCGGTCGCTTCATTTGTTTTTTCGATTGCTCCCGATTCGATATCACTACGTGCTTTTTCTGCTTTTGCTAAATTTTCTTGAGATTTTTTTAGTTTATCACTTGCTTCTAGATATTTATTCTGAGCTTCATTTAAACCCTCTTGTGATGTAAATATGCTGTTCAGTGCGCCTGCGGCTCGACGTTTGTATTGCTCATACTCAGCTTTTAACTCTTTAACAGCAACAATTTGCCAGTCAATACTTTCTTTTGTTTTATCAAAAAAAACTTTTAATCTTGATAGCTCAAGTTGTTTTTGCTCTTGATTTAAAGATTTGTATTTTTCTCGTAACTGATCTACTTTGTCGCCGGGTTCTAATGATTTTTGCTTAGCTTCATCAATTTTACTTGACCACATTGATAGTGCACCAGCTGCGAGGAATAGCATACCAGCGGGTCCACCAAGTAACGCCATAGCTGAACGCAAGCCATTAGCCGCGAAAGACGTTGCTTTCATTGCTACATCAAGTCTTGCTTGCGCTGCTGTTTGCTGATTTGTAGCTGCAGTTAAGGCGTCAGTGTTAGCTTTTAACTGTTTTCTAATTGCGTTTCTAGTTTTTTCGGTTTGTGCTAGTTTTAGCTGTGCTGATAATGATTGTTGCACAGCTCTTAAGTGAACAAGCTCAGCTTGTGCTTGCTGTAGTGCTGCTTGCGCTGCCGCTTTTTCAGCTTGAGCAAGTTTTATATCATTAATCACTTTCTCAGCACCTTGCTTAGTCGCACTAGCTAATGGTGTGTGATGTATTTTCCTGCATAGATAGCAGCTAAAGCACCAACACCAGTCATCAAGATGTCAACATGTTGAGACATCAAAATCAACGAATCAACTAAAACTTTTGTTGCGCCAGTTGAGTTATTAAGCTCGCCCAAATATTTTTTTAAATTATTGGTAACACGGTTGATGCCGTCTTGTACCGTATTTCGCATGTTATCAGCAAGTGAATCCAGCTCAGCATTAGAATCTATAAGCGCATCGGTAAAAGTTTGCAATAGATAATTTACCGTCAGTGGCTAACTTACGTATTGCTCTGTTATTTTCTCAGCTTCTTTTGTTGATTTGGCGTTCTTTTTGAGGTAATTAGTTAATGTTCCTAAAACACTAGGCATATTACTAAATACCGTCATTGCCTCAACACCAGCAAGCTTACCTTTCATCTGCGCTTTGGTTAACGCGTTGATAGCTGATTCTGCACCGATTGCACTTGTTTTATTGATGGTCATCAAGTTAGATAGCGTATCAATATAAGATATCGTGCTTTGCGTGCTATAACCCAGCTCGCCCATAGAGTTAGAGAGAAGGATATATAGCTCATGCGCCAACAATTTGTACAAGCCCTGTATATCAGTGTAAGGATTGTTTTTGATGTAATCAGCTATTACTGAGACGTGATTATCAATTGATTCAATATCATTAACTACACCAATAACATCGACTAACGTGTAATACTCATTACCTAAATAAGCTTTCAGTATTGAACCACCATTAGGGCGAAATACAATGAATTTACTGCTTTTATTTTTTGTATCTCGCCACTTAAATATTGAACAGTAAATCCCTCAGTTAACCTTGCATTTTGGAGGTAATCAGCCACTCGAATATACATTTTCATATATGCAACTCTTTTCTCATCACCATGTCAATTGTTTCTCTCTCATCTTCAAAACCTTTATACAAGAACTCTTTTTTAGCTCTGGCTAATCTGAACTTCATCGGGCGATTAGGGTCATGAACATATGCTGCATAATTAGCCGTATAACCAACTCGACCAATCAAATGACTACCGTTAAAAACCACTTCACGATATTGACTATTGATTAAATTAGAGGTATCACCGACTGGCGTGTAGGTTGCTGCTCGTCCTCCACCAATTATTAATACCGAATGAATAGCTCTTACCGCTCTGCGGCTTTGAACGTCACCAACAATTTTATTTAATTGGTTAATACACTCATTGATGCCTGTTACTTTGACCTTAACCGCCATCCTAAACTCCTGTTATAAGCGCATAATCATCAGCTATTCGTTCAAATGTATCCGCATATCGAATAATATGCTTGATTTCGTCTGCTCCAGCTTTTATTGGGTCTACCTCTAACGACTCGCCAACTAGAATAAAATCCCCCTGATTGGCTTGTGAATATTCAGTCCAAAACGTGTTTTTGATAACAAATCCACTACCGATATCCCCAAGTTTTAACGCTGAATCAAAACCGTAATCACAATAAATTAACTCTGGAGGATGAAATATTTTTTTACCATATTCATTCTCACCATAAACACGCCAAAGCGTTGCCTTAGCGGTATACGCCCAATTCGCTGTATTACTCATCCCTACCTCCAACAACTAAAAAAATGTTTTTTTTGAGCATGAAATGCCCAGACAATCAGTACAGCCGTGGACATCAAGATTTTTTAGCAATGAGTACATGGATTTAAAACCCACGTCATCATATTTAAATGACCTTGACGCACCGCTTGGTGCTGATTGTGATGCGATTTTTCTTGCTCCTTGCATTTGAGCCAGTAAACAAGCTGAGTAAATCAGTATCAAAAGCTGGTCGGCTTCTGAATAATTATGAGCAACCAAGCAATCACTGATTGAATTCACCTTATTAAGGATTGCGTTAATAACAATGCTCGGTACAGAACAACCAAGCTCTGATAACATTTGATTAACGTCTTCTGCGGTTACCTGTACCGACATGATTATTTACCCTTTTTCTTTTTGTCTGCTTCAACTTCAACAGATTGCTGCTCTAACACAATTACACGCCCAATAAAAGCAGTAGGAATGTCTGTAGCGTGGAACTCATGTCCAATAGGTAGTTCAGTTACCGCACCATCAATGCGGCCGAAACAGCCGCGTTTAGTTACCCGTAATTTCATCAACTACCCCCTAGCGTTAAAGACTTTGCTTTTACCATTAAAGTCACGCTTGATTTGCAAGCCAAACGCTGACCAAACCAGTGTTTGATAGTTGTCATGTGGGTTGATTCGTTGCTTCATGAACGAGCCAATCGGCGCAGCAATACGGGTTTTAATGTACTGAGCATTACGAACGTAACCAATGAAGTGGTTGCCTTTTAACTCAAATGTTTTAGTGAATGAACCAATGTGCGCTGAGTAACGTAAAATATAGTCTTTTACTGTCCCCTCTTTAAATCCATTTGAATTAGAGTAAGGAAGATTTAAACGGCGCTCAATTTCAGGAGAGATAAAGACTTTTAATTGTTCTGACACTAAATTAGCATCAAGAATGACAACAAAGTCTTTTGTGAAGAAATTAATAATATCGTCGTTACTTGTGGCTGTTGATGTTAAGTCAATATTCAAACCAGACGCACTTAAATCCACTTGATTGGTGTGCGGATGATTAGTAATGCCTTTACCCTCAAAGTTTTGTACTTTTGGCGTGGCCGCACCTTGTTTGTCTGGTAGTATTGCGACATGATCAAACTTCATGTTTCGAGCTATTGACTTGTACCGTTTGCCTTTTGATGTGCCTGATTGATTATCAGGTGTGTAGGTTAGCCCTGTTGATACATGAATTGGTGTGGTGTTTTTCCCACTCATCATGTCATCAAGCCGATTCACAAGCATTCGCCCCTTTTCGGTACTTTCAGCAAATTTTCTATCGATATAGGCATCCATTAACACCTTATCGTTAGATTTGCGAACATTTCTGCCCCAAGCACCAATATAGAAGTTATTAATAGCCTGCGGATTTAACGCCGAAACATTCTCGTTATTTATTCGTGGGTGGTCTAACGGCATTAAATTATCATTCAATGTCATGTACGATTTGTTAATTTCATCTGCCGGATAGAAAATTCCGTTCATGACAATATCATCCACGATAGGGACCACATCATTGATAACAATGTGCTCTTTCCCGTCAATGATTTGCGTTGATATTTTGGATTTACTATTAACGACAGATAAAACATTTACACTTTTAAGTGTCATGCTTTACCTCGTGTTTATTTTAGATGTAAAAAAAACCGCCGAAGCGGTTTGGGTGATTGGGTTATGAATGTCTTTTCACAAAAAGAGATTCAGCAAAACTGGCCAGCATAAATTTTTCAGTTTCATTATCTGTCTGCTCAATTATTTTCTCCAATTGTTCTTCTGCATCATCTGGAAGCGGTGATGTGTTAACCAATCGAGAAGCTTGCTCTATTAATGATTTAAATTTTTTCATTTCACACCTTTGTCTAATGATTCAAAAAATTTAAATAATTCTGGATATAAACGTTTTTTTGCTTCAACTGGATTTTCAATATACAACGAAAATGACTCAGCTACAAACTCCATTTTATTACGTTGAGCGTACCTGCTAATTGCGTGCGCCCAACCACGATCCCACGCTTTCCAGATGATATCATCAATTTCCTCTCGATAATGATAATGCAATGCATGTCCCATTTCGTGGGCATAAATGCCTCTTGGCGTGGATACCGCACTCCACGGCATATAATCCATTTCGTGAATTATTTTAGCTAATTGCTCATTCTTACCTTTGATGGCTATCAGCATAGAACTTCGCTTATACCCTTTCGTTTTGCTATGTAAATCAGATTCTAGCAAAGCCTTTTTGTCAACGCTGTCTGATGTAATCATAGCCGTTGACCTGCTGGATTAAGTTGTTGGCGTGGTCGTAATCAAAGCATTTATCTATCAGCGGTGAGGCGTGGTTACTCTGATGGTTAAAATTTGGATTAGCAAGAACTGTGGGTATCAGCCAAATGTAGCAAAATTCGGTGTCTTATTTACCTATTTGTTAATGCCTTTAAACCTTTTTCCAATATCTTTGTATTGTGAACATCCCCTCCACGATCTAGATAGGCAGACCATTTAGGAAAATACTGATCAAATAAAAGCCTACCGACCTTAGTAAAATCAGAATTATACAAAGCGAAATCATCTTCCTTTAGGCTACCATCTTCCTTAAAGGGGTCGACTGTAATTAAATTATTCTCTTTAAAAAAGGTCATTAATACTGTTGCTAGATCAGTTACTTGCTTACGATAACTTAAAGTTTTATTGGCTTTTAAAAGGTCTGAATAACTAAATCTTCTTACATTCAATATATTTAAACCATATTTCAATATTTCTGTATTATGGACATCGCCACCATTATCTATATAGGCAGACCATTTTGGAACATACTGTTCAAATAAAAGCCTACCGAACTCCGTAAAATCAGAATTATACAAAGCGAAATTATCTTTCTTTAGGCTACCATCTTCGTTAAAGGGGTCGACTGTAATTAAATGATTCTCTTTAAAAAAGGTCATTAATACTGTTGCCATATCAGTTACTTGGTTACGATAAGTTAAATCTTCACTTTTTTCTAAAAGTGCTGAATAACTAAATCTTTTTATGTTCATATCTTTACAACTCCTTCTATTCTAAACGTATTATTTTAGATATATTATCAGAAAGTTTTATCAACGCTTTGGTTTTGGGATGACGCACAAAAACACCACCAGCTTCTCGAATAGCCACTTCTTTTGCTATTTGAATATCCTTAAGTGCGTTTTTACTTGTTACTTCGATTCCTAAATCTGAAACCTCTCAAATGAGAGGTTTTTAATTTAAAAAATTAAAGGTTTTTTATTGCGGTATATTGCTCTTGCAGTTTGGCTTTATCGTCAATATAACATTGTTGCTTTTCCTTTTCTTTCGCTACTACTGCTGCTGGTGCTTTATCAACAAAGCTAGCATTAGATAATTTATTTTTAATACGAGAAATTTCGCCATTAATTCGTTCTATTTCTTTTTCTAAACGCGCAAGTTCATTTTCTTTATTAATTAATCCAGCCATCGGGATAAGCAATTCAGCACCATCCACCAGTTTAGTGACAGATAGTGGTCCAGTTTCACCCTCATCAAGTAAAACAATTTCGGATAATCTTGCTAGTGATTCAATAAAGTTGATATTGTCACTAATAATTCGATGTACCGTTGGTGAGGCCTTTCTAATTAGTAATTGTAATGGCTTGCTTGGTGTAATATTCATTTCTGCACGAATATTTCGCACTGCAATTACCACATCTTTTATCCAATTAATATCTGCTACCGCTTCGTCATTTACATATTGTTTATCAAAAGTAGGCATTGGCTGTAACATAATAGTGTCAGCCGTTATGTGCATTATCCCTTTTACATTTTGCCAAATTTCTTCCGTAATAAATGGAATAATTGGATGAGCTAGACATAATAGAGCCTCTAATACTGTCACTAACGTATGACGAGCTGCACGTTGCTGTGATTGTTCGCCATTGGTTAAAATCGATTTGGTTAACTCTAAATACCAGTCACAAAATTGGTTCCAAGTAAATTCATATAAAATATTTGCAGCTAAATCAAATCGGTAGGTATCAAATGCTTCACGGTAAGATTTAACGGTTTGGTTAAATTCAGCTAAAATCCATTTATCAGCAAGTGAATAATCTAAATCTCCACCATTGAATCCGCAATCGTGCCCTTCTGAATTGATTAATACATAACGGCTAGCATTCCAAAGTTTGTTACAGAAGTTTCGATAACCTTCTAATCGTTTTAGATCCCAATTGATATCTCGCCCTGTCGATGCTAAGGCAGCTAACGTAAAGCGTAATGCATCAGTACCATGAGCCTCAATGCCATTAGGAAATTGCTTTTGAGTTCGTTTAGCGATTTTTTCAGCTAATTGAGGTTGCATCATATTACCCGTGCGTTTTTCTAATAGTCCGGGTAGTGAGATGCCGTCAATCATATCTAAAGGATCAATTACGTTTCCTTTAGATTTTGACATTTTTTGCCCTTCTTCATCACGAATTAAGCCTGTAACATACACGGTTTTAAAAGGAACTTGTGGTTTACCTTGCTCATCTTTAATAAAGTGCATGGTCATCATGATCATTCTGGCAACCCAGAAGAAAATGATGTCAAAACCAGTTACAAGCACATTCGTTGGGTGGAATGTGGCTAAATCATCAGTATTATTTGGCCAACCTAGCGTTGAAAACGTCCAAAGCGCTGATGAGAACCAAGTATCAAGCACGTCGTCGTCTTGTTTCAGTTCTATATCATCAGCAAGCTTATTTTCACGGCGAACCTCGGCTTCATCTCGACCAACATAAACATTACCTTGTTTATCATACCAAGCAGGAATACGGTGTCCCCACCATAATTGACGCGAAATACACCAATCTTGGATATCATTCATCCAAGAAAAATACATGTTTTCATACTGTTTTGGTACAAATTGGATATCGCCATTTTTTACAGCATCGATCGCAGGCTCGGCAAGCACTTTTGCACGCACATACCATTGATCAGTTAGCATAGGTTCAATAACAACGCCACCACGATCACCATAAGGAACAGTTAAATCATGAGGTTCAATTTTTTCTAAAATACCTAGTGATTCACATTCTGCCATAACCGCTTTACGGGCAGCAAAACGCTCTAGATTTTGGAATTGAGCAGGAATAGTAGGTTCGTAAGCATCACTTGGTTCGCCATTAGTATCAAACACTTCAGCTTGCTGACGAATATCACCATCAAAGGTTAAGATATTGATCATCGGTAATTGATGACGTCGCCCTACCTCATAGTCATTAAAATCATGAGCTGGCGTAATTTTTACGCACCCAGTACCTTTTGTCATATCAGCATGTTCATCACCAACAATAGGAATACGGCGATTAACAAATGGTAATATCACATATTGGCCAATCAAATCTTTATAGCGAGGATCTTCAGGATTAACCGCAACCCCTGTATCACCAAATAAGGTTTCTGGGCGAGTAGTTGCAACAACTAAATAATCTTTACCATCGGCTGTTCTGAGACCATCTGCTAATGGATAACGCAAATGCCACATTGAACCTTTAATTTCTCGGTTTTCAACCTCAAGATCTGAAATCGCTGTGCGTAATTTAGGGTCCCAATTAACTAAACGCTTGCCTCGATAGATAAGTTTTTCTTGATATAGTCGAACAAAAACTTCTTTTACTGCATTTGATAAACCTTCATCCATCGTGAATCGTTCACGATCCCAATCGACCGAATCCCCTAAACGACGCATCTGTTTTGTAATGCTACCGCCAGATTCAGCTTTCCATTGCCAAATTTTGTCAATAAAAGCATCACGACCATAATCATGGCGAGTTTTGTTTTCTTCAGCAGCAATTTTACGCTCTACTACCATTTGCGTTGCAATACCAGCATGATCGGTTCCTGATTGCCAAAGGGTATTATGCCCTTGCATACGATGATAACGAATTAAGGCATCCATAATTGTTTGTTGGAAAGCATGCCCCATATGTAAACTACCCGTTACATTTGGCGGTGGAATAGCAATACAATAACTTGGCTGTGATTTGTCACCATTAGGCTTAAAGTATCCGCTTTCTTCCCAATGTTGATAAATGGGTTGTTCAATTTCGTGTGGATTATAAGTTGTGTTTTTCATAATTAAAGCATCAATCCTGATCTAGGGCATAATAGAAAATAGCGTTTATTCTACAGTAAAATAGAAAAACAATAAATTAGCAGAACGATAATCTAAGTGGATTTAATTTATCTTTGACGATCTTATGTAAATATTGATAGTGATGAGTTCAAAATTCACCGTTTTAAAGTTAAAACGGTGAATTAAAAAAGCCAAATTATATGGTTAAAACAATAATTATTTTAATAGTCTCAGTAGGAAAAAATAGCTTTTATCTACCACTATATTGATAAATAAAATTATCAATCAATCGAGTTTTACCTATATACACGGCTAATGCACATAAGCTGTCTTGCTCAAGAGAGTCAACTGCTTTTAAGGTAGTTAAATCAACAAACTCAATATAGTCAATTTTAGCTAGCGATTGTTTTGCTATTACGTTATGCATAGCTTGGGTTATTGTAGCCACTGACTTTTCGCCTTGCTTAATTTGGTCTTTAGCAAATTCAATAGCCAGATATAAACAAACTGCAGCTGCACGTTCAACGTCTGATAAATAGCTATTGCGAGAGCTTTTGGCTAAACCATCCGCTTCACGTACAATTGGACAGCCTATAATATCAACATTAAAGTTTAAATCATCAACCATACGTTTAATCACCGCAAGTTGTTGAGCATCTTTTTGTCCAAAATAAGCACGGTCAGGTTGTGTGATATTAAATAATTTAGTTACTACCGTACACACACCTTTAAAATGACCAGGTCTTCTTTTGCCACAAAGCGCATCGGTTAAATCATTAACATCAACATAGCTATTGAAGTTAGCATCATACATTTCACTCGCTGATGGGCAAAAAATAAGATCGACTCCCATCTGCTCGCAGGCGATTTTATCTCGCTCAAGATCTTGAGGATAGCTAGCAAGGTCTTCTGAAGGACCAAACTGTATCGGATTAACAAAAATAGTAACAATAACTTTTTGATTATCTTTTTTAGCAGCTGCCATTAAACTTTGGTGGCCTTCATGTAAATAGCCCATAGTTGGCACAAGTCCAACACTGCAACCAGCTTGACGCCAAGCTTTGACTTGCTGACGCACTTGTTCAATAGTTGTTACAACCTTCATTTTAGTTACCCTTTATGCCCTATTGAAAACTCAGATTTAAGTTTTACTATTATTTCGTTATCAATTGCAAACTCATGCTCTGAAGCAGGAAATTGCTGTTCCTTCACTTCTTCACAATACTCAGAAAACGCTTTTTTCATTTGATCACCAATTGGTGCAAAAGATTTAACAAATTTTGATGAAATACCATCATACATAGACAGCATATCTTGATAAACAAGCACCTGCCCATCACAACCAGCCCCTGCACCAATACCAATAGTTGGAATACTAACTAATTCAGAAATATATTTAGCTAAATCGGCAGGAACACATTCAAGTAATATTGCAACCGCCCCCGCTTGCTCAACAGCTAATGCATCAAGAATAATATTTTTAGCATGTTGATATTCTTTGCCTTGAACTTTATAGCCACCTAAAGCAAGCACTGATTGAGGCATTAATCCAATGTGTGCAATAACAGGAATAGAAGCTTGTGTAATCATTTTAATATGTTCACAAAAAGCTTGCCCCCCTTCAAGTTTAACGGCTTGAGCTTGCCCTTCTTTAACTAAACGTCCAGCATTTAAAACAGCATCATATACCGAGGTGTGGTAAGACATAAAAGGTAAATCTGTGACAACAAAAGCCGTTTTAGCTGCTCTTGCAACGGCTTTAGAATAGTGAATCATATCTTCCATGGTTACCGATACAGTACTATCGTAGCCTAGCATTACCATGCCTAAAGAATCGCCAACCAACAAACAATCTACGCCACTTTCGTCCATCAATTTGGCAGTTGTATAATCATATGCCGTTAACATAGTAATTTTTTGTTTATTTTGTTTACGTTTTTGTAGTGTAAGGATAGTATTTTTCAAGGTAACAACTCCAATTCTAATTGTCGATAGTCCTTATTTGGATGTTTTTTACGACTAAGATTAACTAAAATTGAGGATAATTGCTTATACAACGGTTTAACATCAGTTGGTATGACAGCTAAATGCTCTTTTATTGTTTCAACATCAGCACGCTCAATCGGACCTGTTAAAGCGGCAATTGTCCCCTCTTTGCAAATATTTTTTGCATTATCTAAAAATAATCTATGCCAAGCTTGCTGACTAAATTCAGTATCAAGCTCACATTTTGTGAACAAGTCACCTCCTATTTGAGCTAATGCGATAACCTGATTGCTAAGCATTACACAAGCAGCATGATAAAGAGGCTTTTTATCAGCCGATAGTATCGCTATAGGGTTTTTCAATGGTTTTAGAAATTGTTGTAATTGAGAAATAACTCGTTCATTTACCTCAAGCGTAAAAAACACTTTTGACATAGCATGATAACAATCAAACCGATCATATATTGCATATAAAGGATGCAAAGAAAATGCGAAAGGATGAACCGCTTGATGAGATATAAATACGTTTGATGTTAATAATCCGCTACAATGACCAATCCATTTATTACTAATAGGTAACTGACAAAGTGATTGCCAAACAACGGCTATTTGATGATCTGGCACTGTCAAAAACAGACAATCACAATCTTTCACCAGCTCGTTTAACGTTGAATATGCCTGACTTTGAGTAAATTTACTTGCGACTTGGGCTTGCTCGTAAGATCGACTATAAAACCCAGCGACCTGCATACCACACAAAGAAAAATACTTAGCTAAAGTGCACCCAACTTTACCAGCACCAATAAAACCAATCATCATAATGATTATACATTTTTTATAATTGACTAATTATAGCTAAAAAAACAAAAACCAACCACTAATCAAGTCAAATTAATGGTTGGATTTTTTTAAGATTAGTTTTTATTTAAATATTTCCAAGTATTTGTGATACATTACGCATTGTTAACATAACAATTTCCATTTTTATTGATTTATTATAATTATCAAAATATTATAATATTTTTACCATGAATTCATTTATTTCATCTAAAAACAAATTACCATATTTTTCTAACTTAATTTTCCCTACGCCTGTAATGTTAATTAACTGCTTTTTACTTTCAGGTTTAGTTTGAACCATCTCAAGCAAAGTTGCATCACTAAAAACAATATATGGAGGAATATCTTCTGCATCAGCAATGTTTTTGCGTAATCGTTTAAGATTGTTAAATAAAATCCGTTCTTCGTATGATAAAATAGTTGTTAAATTAATTGCTCTTGCATATCGATTTATACGGCTTTTTTTGACAATTTCTAAACGAGGTTTGGCCAATGACAATGGTATTTCACTTCTAAGTATTAAACGCGCTTTTTGCGTTAATTGAAGGGTTGTATAGGTTGATATGTTTTGACTTAAATACCCCAAATAAATTAGCTGTCGAATAACACTAAGCCAATAATCTGATGAATGCTGCTTACCGATGCCATAAACTGATAACTTATCATGGCCATTTTCTTTAATTTGAGATCGCCCGGAACCACGTAACACATCAATAATATATTGAGCGCCATAATGCTGTTCTACACGATAAACACAAGATAAAACCTTTTGTGCATCAATTAAACCGTCATAAAGCTCTGGAGGATATAAACAAACATCGCAGTTATTACATGGTTCGGTCCTCTCTTCACCAAAATAATTAAGCAATACCGTACGCCGACAAGTCAAACTTTGTGCAAAAGCCTCCATCGCATTGATCTTTTGCAATTCTATATCTTGATGTTGACCATTCCTCTTTTCTATAACTTGTTGCTGATACCAATTAAGATCTTTACTATTAAATAGTAGTATAGCTTCAGCTGGCACACCGTCACGACCTGCTCGTCCTGTTTCTTGATAATAAGATTCAATCGTTCTTGGACAGTCCGCATGAACAACAAAGCGCACATTAGGTTTGTTAATTCCCATACCAAATGCAACGGTCGCTACAATAATTTGCACATTATCTTTTATAAAATCTTCCTGGGCCTGTTGGCGTTCATGATTAGTCAATCCAGCATGATAAGACTTAACAGAAAAACCACGAGATGCAAGTCTAGTGGTCATATATTCCACTCTAGAACGACTTGAACAATAAATAATTCCGCTATTGCCTTTTTGCGTCTCAATAAACGAAATAATTTGCTCAAATTGATTAAATTTTTCGACAACTGTATAACGAATATTCGGCCGATCAAAACTTCTCACTACAACCAACGGAGCAACCAGATTAAGTTGATGCATAATATCAGTTTGCGTCATCTTATCGGCAGTAGCGGTCAGTGCAACAATTGGTACTTTAGGAAAGCGAGTAGAAAGTTGTCCTAATTGCCGGTAATCAGGCCTAAAATCATGCCCCCATTGAGATATACAATGCGCCTCATCAATAGCTATTAATGAAGGAGGATATTCATCAATTAATGAAGAAAAAGAGTATACTGCCAATCTTTCAGGAGAAATATATAACAGTTTTATCGAATGATCCAAATATTGTTTGATAACTTTTTGTTGTTCTGTAGATGATTGTGAGGCATTAAGATAGGCAGCAGCAATACCATTAGCTAATAACTGATCAACCTGATCTTTCATCAAAGAAATTAACGGTGAAACAACTATTGCGGTTCCCGGTAATAAAACCGCAGGAATCTGATAACATAAAGATTTCCCTCCACCAGTTGGAATAATGGCTAAAGTATCACGTCCATCGATAATAGATTCAATAATTTCTTTTTGTTGATTTCGAAATGACTTGTAACCAAAAACATTTTGTAAAACATCTTCAATATGATCTTTTATTGACATACTAACCTAAACATATAAAACCCAACTTGGGCTAGCGAGTATAGCTAAATTAAAGTAAGCAAACCACTATCAATTTTCGAAAATTGGTAATTCAATCCCAAAAATAAAATGTTTTTTAAAGCGGTTGCATTAAACAAAGCCTATTGCAATTTTTAAAATTTATTGCATATAACGTTTATTCTATAATGAATTTAGTTCAACAGCCTAAAAAAACAGCTAATTTTTTATTTTTTTACTTGATACAAACCGATTTGACAGTTAATATTTGCGTGTTTCAAATATACGCCCGTAGCTCAGTTGGTTAGAGCATCACCTTGACATGGTGGGGGCCAGTGGTTCGAGTCCACCCGGGCGTACCATTTTTATGGTCTATTTACAATTATCCAAATAATCCAATTTATTATCTATTTAATTAGAATTCAGCTATATTAAGCCTAGTCATAACCCCTATTACTGATATGAGAAAATTAATCAGAATAAATATAGTAATAAACTACCTAACCTGTAGTAATCTATATTTGCCTCATTATTTTGTGTTTTTGTTAAAAATAATTAATATTAACCCTATTATTGAAATAGAAATAAACCAAAGGTATAAAGGAGCTAAAATAATAAGAATCTAAATTAATTGATATCAGGTAACGTCATACATTTACATAAAATCCAATAAATACTAAAAAACTTGTTGATTTAAAATCATATGTTTTATAATAACATATTTTTTAACAAAAAATTCAATTTTAGAATCAGGATTAAAACATGAAGTGCAATTTTAAACTCGGTGGAGGAAGAAAGTAGAAAGGTGATTTATACTAGTTACTTCACACCACCACAGTTTGGAGATTGCTATGCTTTATAATCACTTTTCTAGGAAGGAACGATACCAGATTTTCGTATTATTACAAGCCGGAAAGAATAAAAAAAGAGATAGCCCAGCTACTCAATAGACATCACCTTATAGCTCAAATGAATATCATTATAATAATTAATTAGTACCATCTTTTTAGGTAGCATTTATTATAATAAATATGATTAAGTAATTATTAGAGAGAGTTTCTCTTGAGCTAATTGGAACTAAAGAAGGACTTTGTTATGAGTAAAATCTTTGATGATAATTCGCAAACTATTGGGCATACACCATTAGTCAGATTAAAACATTTTGGTAACGGTAATATTTTAGTCAAAGTTGAGTCTCGCAACCCAAGTTTTAGCGTCAAATGCCGAATTGCCTCGAACATGATTTGGGATGCTGAAAAGCGTGGTTTATTAACTACAGATGTTGAATTAATTGAACCAACAAGTGGTAATACTGGGATTGCACTTGCAGCTGTAGCCGCTGCTCGAGGCTATAAACTTACGTTAACCATGCCTGAAAGCATGAGTATTGAACGTAGAAAACTACTAAAGGCCTTAGGAGCTAACTTAGTATTAACTGAAACAGCTAAAGGTATGAAAGGAGCAATCGAAAAAGCAGAGGAAATGGTGGCAAAGGATCCTAAAAAGAATTTGATGCTACAACAATTTAGTAATCCTGCTAACCCAGAAATTCACGAAAAAACAACGGGACCTGAAATTTGGCAAGATACCGATGGTAAAGTCGATATTTTTATTGCTGGAGTAGGAACGGGAGGCACATTTACTGGTGTAACACGTTATATCAAAAAGACACAGGGTAAAAATATAATTGCAGTTGCCATTGAACCAACCAACTCACCAGTAATTAGTCAAGCACTAGCAGGTGAACCAATTAAGCCTGGACCTCACAAAATTCAAGGTATAGGAGCTGGTTTTATTCCTGCAAATCTTGATCTAAGTTTAATTGATATAGTGGAAAAAGTATCAAATGAAGAAGCGATCGAAACAGCCCACGAATTGATGGAAAAAGAAGGCATCTTAGCAGGGATTTCATCTGGTGCCGCCATTTATGCTGCCGATCGATTAGCAAAATTACCAGAAAATGCTAATAAAACTATTGTAGCTATTTTACCTTCTTCTGGTGAACGCTACTTAAGTACTGACTTATTTAGTGGCATGTTTACTGAAAAAGAACTTGGTTAAATTCCAATTAGGAATAAACTTGATTAATAAAAAAAAAAGCGTAGCTAAGCATATAGCCACGTTTTTGTTGGTATAAACTAGCATAATTTTAACTGTTCAATTATCCTGAATAATCCCAAAATGGTGATACGCATGAGGTGTAGCAATTCTACCACGTGGCGTTCTTTGGATATAACCTTGCTGAATTAAAAAAGGTTCAAGTACGTCTTCGATCGTTTCACGCTCTTCACCAATTGCCGCGGCAATGTTATCTAAGCCAACAGGCCCTCCCATAAATTTTTCTATGATAGTCAGTAATAATTTGCGATCCATATAATCAAAGCCTTCATTATCAACATCAAGCATATCCAGTGCTTGGGTAGCAATTTTCTTGTCGATAACACCTTTTGATTTTACATCGGCATAATCGCGTACACGGCGCAATAGTCGATTTGCAATTCGGGGAGTACCACGTGAACGTTGGGCTATTAAGTGCGCGCCTTCGTCTGATAGAGCCATGCCCAAAAATTTAGCGCTACGGCTAACAATATATTCCAAATCCTCAACCCGATAAAACTCAAGCCGTTGTACAATACCAAAACGATCTCGCAATGGCGAAGTTAACGAACCTGCACGAGTTGTTGCTCCAATTAATGTAAAGGGGGGAAGATCGATTTTGATTGAACGTGCTGCAGGTCCTTCACCAATCATAATATCTAATTGATAATCTTCCATAGCTGGATATAAAATTTCTTCAACCACAGGTGAAAGCCGATGAATTTCATCAATAAACAGCACATCGTTTGGCTCTAGATTGGTCAGCATAGCGGCTAAATCGCCAGCTTTTTCTAAAACAGGGCCTGATGTAGTACGCAAATTAACATTCATTTCGTTCGCAACAATATTAGCTAACGTAGTTTTTCCAAGCCCAGGGGGACCAAAGATAAGCACATGATCAAGTGCATCACTGCGTTGTTTGGCGGCTTGAATAAATATTTTCATTTGCTCACGAACTTGCGGTTGACCAATGTATTCGTCTAAATATTTTGGACGAATTGCACGATCTAATGACTCTTCTTCCTTTTGCGCTTGTGGTGCAATCAAACGATCCGCTTCAATCATAATAAATCTCTATCTACAATGCTGATTTTAAGGCTTCACGAATCAGCGTTTCGCAATCCATATCAGGATTAATTACTTTATTAATAATACGGCTGGCTTCTTGTGGTTTATAACCTAATGCAATTAAAGCTGAAACAGCCTCGCTTTCAATTTGGTTAGCTGACTTTTGAACACTATCTATATCAGCAACCGAGCTAACACTTGATGTTTGTTCACCAAAACGTTTAAGGCGATCTTTCATTTCAACAATTAACCGCTGTGCAGTTTTATTGCCTACACCCGGCAGTTTGACGAGTGTTTTAATTTCACCTTGTTCAACAGCACTAATGAATTGCGCTGCAGACATGCCCGATAAAATGGCTAACGCTAACTTAGGCCCAACTCCATTAACTTTAATGAGCTCTCGAAATAATTCACGCTCTTGTTCTTCATTAAAACCATACAGGATTTGGGCATCTTCACGCACGGAAAAATGTGTTAACAAAATGACTTCCTGTCCGTTTTCGGGTAATTCATAAAAACAAGTCATCGGCAAAAACACATCGTAACCGACGCCACCGACTTCTATCAACGCTTTAGGGGGTTGCTTTTCAATAATGGTACCACGTAAACGACCAATCACAATATATCCTTAATAATAAAGCATAACAAATAAGCAAATAATAAGGTGTAGTTTACCCGATAACAAAAAAATAATAAAGAAAAACTGTATAAATAGACAGGCAATAACAAAAACAACATTGCCGACTTAATACACACAGTCGGCAATATAAAAAATTTAAATAACTAAATTAATACGTTAACTTAAAATGGTATTTTAAAGCCCGGTGGTAATTGCATTCCACCAGTAACTTGAGCCATTCTTTCTTTTTGTGCTTCATCTAAACGGCGAGCCGCATCATTATAAGCCGCAGCAATAAGGTCTTCTAACATCTCTTTATCATCATCAGTCATAAGTGATGGATCAATTTCAACACGCTTACAACTGTGAGTCCCATTAATAGTGACTTTAACTAAACCTGCACCGGATTCACCAGTAACTTCTAATTTAGCAATCTTTTCTTGAGCTTGTTGCATTTTAGCTTGCATTTGTTGGGCTTGTTTCATTAAATTGCCCAAACCACCTTTTCCACCTGAAAACATAATAATTCCTCATTAAAAAGTATAGCCAACATTATACAGGACGAACACTGGCTTCATCAATCTTAGCATCAAAATATCGACAAATTGTAGCCACTTTTGAATCTTTGGCAATGGCTATCTTCGCCTGCGCAAGTTTTTCTTGGTATAACTCTTCGTGCATTTCAACTGGTGTTTTATAATTTACATCATCAATAATAATATTTACATCAAGCTCTTGGTTACGATGTTTGCATAGAGCTTTTTTTATTTTGATCACATTCGATACCGAATTAATTAAATGCTTAACGGTTGAACGCAAATGTAACACAATCGTCCCACTATCTATCTGTTCAAAAGCCGAGTTAACTACAATTTGCTTAATTAACGGCGGTAAATCTAATTGCTCAATTTCGGCACACCAAGCATCTTTTTGCGCTATTTCGGTAATCAATTTTTGGGCCATTTCAGGGGTTTTATCACCATTTAGTGACTCACGAAAAGCCTTAGTATCGACCACCAGCTCTTCCTTCATTGCAATTAAGCCACTGGCTTGCCATCGATAATTTTCGGCGGTAATGTCTTCTTTGCTATTACCGCTATCGTTGTTATCGGTATTGGTATCGTTTACTGGCACGATGCTCTGTTTAATTCGTGTTAATGATTTATTTATTACTAAATTTTGTGGTTGATTTACATCAACCGGTTCAGACTTTTTTGGATTTTGTTCCTCTTTCATCAACTGTATACGCATTTCTAAAATGCTTTTAGTCACCGACGACACATCATCTGGAATTGTTAGATCCGCTGTTGCTGGTTTAGCTTTAGATGTTGGCGCTGTTTTTGAAGACACAACGGTTAAATCGCTTGAGTCCTGAGGCTGGCTTTGCTCATTTGTTAATGACGAGCTTACCACTGGTTGTGGTGTAGTCTGTGCGGTATGATTAACAAGCTGCCTCACTGTCTCAAGTATAGGATCAGGTTGCTGAATTCTAGATTGTTTTTTAGTTTGATTTACAACCTGATTATTAACTTCTGCTTGCCTTGATACATTAGTATGCGCTACTGTTTGTAATTGGGCATTAGGCTGTTCTTTAGTTTGCTTTTGAGTTTGTGCTTGTGTCTGCTTATTGCCTTGAACAGATGCCGAACTAGCCATAACTGATGGTGTAACAGCATCAACTACCTTTGGCATAAAGGCTAAAGCGCGTAAAAAACTCATCTCGACACCAATTTTTTTATCAGGCGAAAAAGAAAGCTCTTTACGACCCATTAGCAAAATTTGATAAAACAACTGCACATCGTTAGGTGCCATATATTGTGCTAAAAAACGTATGCGTTCTTCATTATCAGTATAATCACCCAAAGCAGTTGGCACTACTTGTAATAACGCAATTTGATGCAATAAGGTAATGGTTTCGGCTAACAGATTATCCCAATCAGCGCCCTGTATAGCAGCTGCTTCAATTTGTTGCATTAAGGCATTACCATCACTATTATGTAATGCTTCAATAATTGCAAAAGGAACCGACTTATCAAGTGTACCAAGCATAACCGACACTGATTCTGCATCGACCTTACCATTACCAAGAGCAATCGCTTGATCGGTTAAGCTCAGCGCATCACGCATACTACCATTAGCGGCTTTAGCTAATAACCCAATGGCTTTCGGATCGCTGCTGATTTGCTCTAATCTCAAAATATGTTCAAGTTGCTGACCAATTAATGTTGTATCTAATACATTTAAATGCAAATGCAAACAACGTGATAAAATCGTTATAGGTAATTTTTGCGGATCTGTAGTTGCCAATAAAAACTTAACATGCTCAGGTGGCTCCTCTAGAGTTTTAAGAAGTGCATTAAAGCTACTGCGCGATAACATATGCACTTCATCAATCAAATAAACCTTAAAGCGCCCTTTAGTTGGTAAATATTGGATGTTATCAAGTAT
Source organism: Gilliamella sp. Bif1-4 (assembly GCF_001690535.1). Classification (NCBI taxonomy): domain Bacteria; kingdom Pseudomonadati; phylum Pseudomonadota; class Gammaproteobacteria; order Orbales; family Orbaceae; genus Gilliamella; species Gilliamella sp. Bif1-4. The sequence goes on from NZ_LZHC01000062.1 coordinate 167,043, forward strand.
TTCACGAGTGTCTTCGACCTTGGTACGAGATGCAGCATCAATTTCAAGTAAATCAACAAAACAACCTTGTTCAATATCACGACAATTATCACAAACTCCACATGGTGTAGCAGTAATGCCAGTTTCACAATTCAGTCCTTTTGCTAACAAACGCGCAATTGACGTTTTACCTACACCTCGAGTACCTGAAAACAAATAAGCATGATGAACTCGTCCTAGCGAAAGTGCATTGGACAAAATTTTAAGAACATGTTGCTGCCCCACAACCTCAGAAAATGATTTTGGTCGCCATTTGCGTGCCAGAACTTGATAACTCATAATCACCATAACTCATTGCCATCGAATTTGAGTCCTAATCATATCATAAACTGGCAAAATAGTCTTTATACGGTCAATAATCGATGCAATATTAATCAACAAAATTTAGCTTGAGCAAAACCTAAATTTGCTATTAAAAAATAGAAGAATAATAGTGCTAACCTAAACATACCTAACAAATTGTAAAAGGGAACATATAAGGAAACACAACTAAAAAGAGCATTTCTAAACCGCCTATACGGCGTTAATCATAGAATTTGTGGTGTGGTTAAACGAATTTTGTTTCTAAACCGCCTATACGGCGTTAATCTAGAAGCAGATATACTATAAACATTGTTTTGCAAAAGGAAAACAGGTTTTCTATTTTAAAATACCCTTTTTTACAAGATAATTTTAATTTATTGTTTTTTTTATTAATTTTCACATATCAATAAAAAAAGGGTTGCGTGAATTTTAAGTTTTTGGATAATGAATAGATTTCGCCATTAAAAAACCTTCAGATAGAACATTGATTTTATTTAATTTTTATTTTAACTTTTAGAGAAAATAATCAGTAAAGAAATAAACAAACTCCTCTAATATTATTCGAAATTAATTGAAATCGTTTTAAGATTAAACCCTGCCTCTTTATACAACTTGTACCGTTCCCTTGCTAATGACTTTAGCTGCTCATCAACTGGCACAAAATCGATAATATCACGATAAACACCTGCAAATTCAGGAAATTGTTCTTGTAAATTAATAAGTAGCTGACGTGTGCCGCTACTGCGTTTTTGTGGCCAGCTAATTTCAACAGGTGATCCCCTTTTCATGCCTTCACCGGCCAAATTATGCGGAACAAAATTGTCGGTTTCGAGTTGCCATAGGTACTCGTCTATTCGTTCTGCTTGAGCCTGATCTTGACAAGCAACTTGCACGCGCTGATTGGCGTGCCATGCTTCAACTATTTTTTTGCATGCTAGTTTTTCATAAAAAAGCACGCCAGACTCGTTGGCTTCTGTTTGGTTTTCAAGTAAATAGAAGATCACTTTTTTCATAAAATCTTAGCTCGATTTATTGATCTAGTAGATATTGAATCAACATGGCAACTGGACGACCCGTTGCACCTTTTTGCCTTCCAGATTTCCACGCTGTGCCAGCAATATCTAGATGTGCCCATTGATATTTTTCGGTAAAACGTGATAAGAAGCATGCCGCAGTAATGGTGCCTCCATCTCGACCACCTGCATTAACAATATCAGCACAGGTTGATTTGATTTGTTCTTGGAATTCATTATCAATCGGTAGCGCCCATGCTTTGTCACCTGCTTTGTTGGATGATGAGATCAATTGTGCAATTAATTTGTCGTTATTACCCATTACTCCAGTATAGTGATAACCCAATGCAACGATACAAGCGCCGGTTAAGGTGGCTATATCAATAACAGTTTTTGGATTGTAACGTTCAACATATGTTAAAGCATCACATAATACTAAGCGACCTTCCGCATCAGTGTTAATCACTTCAACTGTAGTACCTGACATGGTCGTCAATATGTCGCCAGGGCGGTAGCTGTTGCCGTCAGGCATGTTTTCACAACCCGCCATGACTCCAACAACGTTAATAGGTAATTTTAACTCTGCCACAGCCTGCATAACACCATAAACGGTTGCCGCACCGCACATATCGTATTTCATTTCGTCCATGCCTGCAGATGGTTTGATTGATATTCCTCCTGAATCAAAGGTTAGTCCCTTGCCAACTAAAACATACGGCTGAGCTTTTTTATCTTTAGCACCTTTGTATTCAATAATGGTCATGATTGATTCGTTTTGCGAGCCCCGCCCTACTGCTAAATAAGCGTTCATGTTTAATTTTGCTAATTCGTTTTCGCCAAGGCAGGTTACTTTTAATGATGAATGCAGTTTGCCTAGTTGTTTACCTTGTTCGGCTAAGTATTTTGCGTTACAAATATTTGACGGCATATTGGCAATTGCTTTTGTTGCGATAATAGCATTAGCAATAATTTGCCCTTGTAACAAGTTATCAGTTAATGCTGATAACGCTTTTTTATCATGAATTAATAATGTAACTTTAGTTAGGCTTGGTACAGGATCTTTAGTCGTTTTAAAGTCATCAAACCGATAAGTTATATCGCTAATAATTTGCGGCAGTTGTTTGGCAATTTCAAGACTACTTACTTCATTGAACGCTAATAGATCCCATGCGATATTTTTAATTTTTTTGGCTAGTAGTTCTTTTATTACCGCTTTAATAACAATTTTAGCTTGAACGAGTTCAAATGTTTTTGCTTTGCCACAACCAACAAATAAAAGTTTTTGTTTTAAATTGCTGTTTGGATATAGCAAAGTAGTTTTACCTAGTTCGCAACTTATATCACCTGATTTGATAAGCTGACTAGCTAAACCATTGGTTGATTTATCGATATCTTTGACAAAATCAGACTGGCTTTTTCCTGAATCAATTGAAACAACTAAACACTCTGTTTTTTGTTTAGTTATGATTGCGCTGTTTTTTATTTGAAATTCCATAGTGCTTCTCATTTATGAATTGGTAGAGATAATTTATATTCTATCGGTTCATTGTTGGATAGCAACAAAAAGATAACTAAAACGAAACAAATCGGATTATAATAGTCCGGTTTTGTGCCAACATATAAAGGTAAGATGTGATAATTCGTCGATATTTAGTGAAAGAGACATTGAAAACCCAAGGGGCAATTTTATTTATTTTGTTGCTGATTTTCTTTTCTCAAAAATTAATTAGAATTTTGTCGAGCGCAATCGATGGTTCAATTCCTCGTGAATTAATTATGCCGCTACTAGTTTTAGGCATATCAAATATGGCCGATCTTATTTTGCCGTTGAGCCTTTTTCTTGGTGTGCTTGTTACTTTCGGGAGACTTTATTCTGATAGTGAAATGGTGGCAATGCATGCGTGCGGTGTTAAGAAAAACTTAACTTATCAAGTAGTATTTTTTCTATGCATTTTAACTAGCATATTAACCGTAATGAATTCAATTTGGTTTGGTCCTTGGTCTAACGTTAAGCAAGATCAGTTAGTTGCTAATGCTAAGATCAATCCTAGTTTAGCTGGATTATTAGCAGGACAATTCCAACAAACAACAGATGGTAATTCAGTTATTTACATTGGTAATGTGGATAATAACAATTTAGAAAATGTCTTTATTGCTCAAATCAATCCAAAAGCAAATCAACGACCTTCTATTATTATTGCCAATAAAGGTAAGACTGGCCACGATAATGAAGGTAACCAAATTATTACACTTGAAAATGCTAATCGTTATGAAGGCACAGCACAATTAAAAGATTTTAGAATTTCAAACTTTCATAATTATTTAGGTATCATTAAACCCAAAGAGTTAAATACTAACGAGGATGCCGATAAAGTCGATGTTCAGCAGTTGGGGATATTAGAACTTATTAATACTAATACACCTAAAGCTGTTGCGGAATTTTATTGGCGTATAACGTTGATTATTTCAGTACCATTAATGGCCTTTTTGGTTATTCCACTGAGCGTATCAAATCCACGACAAGGACGCCTTGCACAAGTTTTACCAGCTTTACTGCTCTATTTAGTTTACTTTTTATCGGCCAGTTCAATTAAGGCTAATGCAGGTAAAGGTCGGTTAGATCCCGAATTGTGGTTTTATATACTAAATTTAGGATATTTTGTGTTAGCGATAATATTGAATTGTTGGAATAACCTATTTATGCGTAAACTTCGCTTAAAATATTCGGCATCTTAAGGAGCAAAGCGTGTTTTCGATTTTAGATCGTTATATCGGTAAAACTATTTTAAGCACCATTGGTGTTAGTCTTTTTTTACTTATTAGTTTGTCGGGTATCATCCGTTTTATTGATCAGCTTCGAAAAATTAAAGTTGATTATGATGCGTTTTCTGTCGGTATTTATACGCTTTTAATGGCTCCAAAAGATTTAGAAGTATTCTTCCCGATGGCAGCGTTATTGGGTGCATTGATTGGTTTAGGATTGTTAGCATCCCGCAGTGAATTAATTGTAATGGAAACATCAGGCTTTAGTCGTTTCAAAATTGCATTTGCGGTGATGAAAACAGCATTACCACTAGTACTAATTACAATGGCGATTGGTGAATGGGTTGCTCCAGTTAGCGAGCAAACTGCACGCAATATGCGTTCTGAAAAGCTTTATGGTAATTCGTTAATGGCTGAACAAGGCAGTCTTTGGGCTAAAGATGGTAATGATTATGTGTTTATTGGCCATATAAATAACGATAATTCGATTTCAAATGTTTATATTTATTCAGTTGACCAAAATAAGCTTCAATCCATTACCTATGCTGCTTATGGAGTGTATGAAAATGATACTTGGACATTGTCGCAAGTTGAAAAAAATGATCTAACAGTGCCCAATAAAGTAGTGGGTGTAAATACGATATCCATGCCTTGGAAAACAAGCATTACTCCTGATAAATTAAATATTGTCGCATTTGACCCTGACTCGTTGTCGGCTTCAGGACTTTATGAGTATTCACAATATCTAAAAAACTCTGGGCAAGATACTAAGTATTATGATTTGCTGTTTTGGAAAAAGATCATTAAACCTATTTCAGTTGCTGTGATGATGTTGTTAGCTTTATCGTTTATTTTTGGTCCATTGCGTAGCGTATCAATGGGGATTCGTGTGGTGATAGGCATTAGCTTTGGCTTCTTATTTTATATTGCCGATAATTTGTTTGCCCAAGTAAGTATTGTTATTGGTATTTACCCTGTTATTGGTTCGCTTATAACCAGTTTCGTATTTTTATTGATTAGTTATATTTTATTTAAACGAAAAAACTAGGCCTTTTAAAATTTTATCCTATCATCTGATTTAGATGATAGGATTTTTATATTGTAGCGTTTATGCTGTCTGTGATTGTTTATCAAACAGGTTTAAATATTGCCCATAGCCTGCATCTTCCAGTTCCTCTTTAGGTATAAATCGTAAGGAAGCCGAGTTAATACAATAACGTAATCCACCTAACTCTTTTGGGCCATCATTAAAGACATGCCCAAGATGAGAATCAGCATCCACAGATCGCACTTCAATACGTCGCATACCAAAACTGGTGTCCTTTTTTTCAACAATATTGCCCTTTTCTATCGGTTTAGCAAAACTAGGCCAGCCACACCCTGAATCGAATTTATCTAACGAAGTAAATAACGGCTCGCCAGACACAATATCAACATATATCCCTTCCTCATGATTGGAATTAAATTCATTTTCGAACGGTGGTTCAGTCCCATTTTTTTGGGTTACGTGATATTGCATAGGTGTTAATATGGACAGTGCTTTTTCTTTCATTGTTTTATTCATAAGTCACCTTTATGTTATTTATTTTAAATAATAGAATTAATTACGACTTAACATTGATTGCAATACTTTATCTTTAATCCAAAAATAATGATATAAGGCGCCAGCTATATGTAAAATAAGTAAAATTGCTAATAAATATGAGCTGAACTTATGCATAATATGAAAAAAATCATAAAACATATTAGGCATATCAATAGACGGAATAGAAATGATGCCCAAAAAATTCAGCGCCCTACTACTCATTAAGTACCCTGACAGAGGCACAATAATTAAAAAAATGTAAATAAACCCTTGTATGGACTTCGATAAAATACGTTGTAGTTTTTGATTTTTGGGCAAGACATTAGGCACACCTTCAGCTTTAATAATTGTAAAACGCCACAAGGTTATTATAAATATCAATAAGCCAAAAGATTTATGTAATAAATAAATAGTAAACATACCACCCAAATAATGTGACAATGTCACCTTAAAAAACACTAATAAAAACGTTAATACAATCAGTATCAATGTTAACCAATGAATCCATTTTTGTTTACTACTATATTGTGGATAGTTTTGCATAATTCAATTGCCTCTTTATTTTTGCCAATGCTGTGCTAAAAACTTTGATCTCCCTGATAATTGATAATATTGATTATAATTCTGGGATTGTTTTGTATAATAATTTTGGTGATAATCCTCAGCTAGGTAAAAGGCAACCGCAGGCTCGATAGCGACACCTATAGGCTTATCAAACTTCTTACTATCTTGTAACGCTTGTTTAGACGCTAATGCTAGTTTATGTTGATATTCATTATGATAAAAAATAACAGGACGATAAGAATCACCTCGATCAGCAAATTGTCCTTGTGAATCAGTTGGATCGATTTGTTTCCAAAAAATTTCAAGCAATTTTTTATAACTAATAACTTTTGGATCAAACTTGATTTGTACCGCTTCAGTGTGCCCTGTTGTGCCTGAGCAGACTTGTTGATAGGTTGGATTGATTACATTCCCCCCAGTATATCCTGCTGCAACACTAATAACCCCTTCATACTGATCAAAGGGTTTAACCATACACCAAAAACAACCACCTGCAAATATTGCTTGTTCATATTGTTGCATAATAACCTCCCACTTAATATGTTAAACAATACTTCTATTTATTGCTTAACTTCAGCATAATCATTAACACTAAAATGCACTACTTTAAATTAGTATACTACTTGAAAATGTTTAAAAAAACACCATATCATTACCCAACTATTTCAGTTATAGAAGGATTCATTTATGGCAAGTGGATGGGCGTCTGACGATGCCGTTAATCAACAAATCGAAGGCACTATTGCCGATGCCATCGAAAATGCAAGAAGACAACTCAATCACGGTACAATTAGTGCTCATTTTTGTATTGAATGTGGAGAGCCTATTGCAAAAGCCAGAAGATCAGCATTGCCTGGCGTACAATATTGTTTGTCTTGCCAACAAGAAATCGATAAACAATTAGCTAAAGCAGCAAGTTTATATAATCGTCGTGGCAGCAAAGATAGCCAACTACGTTAATTTGAAGATACATTTTTAACCAATTTAGCTAAAAGATGGGTGGATTACTATCCACCCTAAGATACAAATAATAGTTATTTTTTTCCTTCACGAACAGCGTCATAAGGATAAACAATTAATTTATTATCAAACCATTCAGCACAAAAAATATCTTCTAATTTTTCATAACCTTGTTTTGCAATCTCTTGTTTAACCCAATTTTCATCTTTTTTAAGTTGCTCTAAATTGTCATGGCTAATACCGCCATTTTCGATAATAAGCACAGCAATATCTTTATCACCTTTTTTGATAACAGTTAACGAACCATTTAGTTCATACCAAACCTCTTTTAACTCATCAAAAGAAGCTATGCCTTGTATATTGACTAAGGTTTCAAAATCCCTTACTGGTAAGTTGGCTTTAACAAAATTATCCGTTATTAAATGCCCATTTTTAACAAGTTGGATTGGTTCGCCATCTATAGCATCGCGTAAACGTGAGTTTTTAGATTTGATAAATCGAATTAAAACAAGTAAGCCAGCCCAAATAGCCACTAATCCAGCCGATTCCCAAGAAGATACTGTCGGACTAAGTAAGGCCCCCCCAACCAACGCACCAATAACCATACTACCAACCTGATCAAGCTGTGACATTGGTGCTATTTGGCTTTTACCAGATAACTTCACATAAACAAGTAAAATAATTAAAGCTAATAAAAATTTTGGTGTCATTTCTAATAAATACATTTCCTTTCTCCAAGCTAAACAAAATATGTTGAACTACAATTCCAAATGCAGAATCAATAGAAGCTTCTGTATCGAAACAGGTAATAATTTATGTATAAACCAGTATAATTTTTGTTTAATTGATAATCAATGCGTATCTTTTTTTATGACTAAAACAGGGTATGACTATTAATATAACTTATTGATTGTATTTTACTCTAAAATTTATACAAATTATAAGATTATTACTTTGATTGCGATAACTAATTTCTATTATGTGTAGTGTACACTATGTAACTATCCCCTAAAATAGTACAGCAAAAAAAGTAGAAAATTCTCTATGATAAAAGAAAAGGGGATTTAATTATGAAAAAAATGACTGAACATCAAATCGTAGCTATTTTAAAAGAAGCTGAAGCAGGTATTCCTGTCAAGGAACTGTGCCGTAAATATGGCATGGGTAATTCAACTTTCTATAAATAGCGAGAAAAATACGGTGGAATGGAAATTTCGGATATCAAACACTTAAAGGAGCTGGAGGCTGAAAATCGCAAGCTTAAGCAGATGTTTGCCGAACTAAGCTTAAAATCCCAGCTTCAGGAAGAAATCATAAAAAAGCTTTAGTGCCCACAAAGGCACGTAAAACGTGGCACCGCAACTACAACAAAATCATTCTGTTACTATTGCTATGAGTTGTGCCATTGTTCGCTTAAGCCGTTGTGCTTACGATTATCAACCTAAGTTACAGGATGATTCAGTAATTATTTCGGTGTTGAATACTATCACAGACCGGCATTTACGTTGGGGGCTTTCCTAAATGCTTTAATCGTATCAAAAGCTCGGCTATCAATGGAACCATAAGCGTGTTTATCGGGTGTATTGTGAATTAAAGCTTCATCTCAGAGTAAAGCGTAAAAAACGCATTCCTCCACGATGCCCAGAAAAGCTATTGGTGCCTAATAAACAAGGTGAATGTTGGTCAATGGATTTTATGAGTGACAGTAGCCGTAATCAACGTCACTATAGGACATTCAATGTCATCGATGACTTTAATCGTGAGGCGTTAGGTATTGATATTGCAGTAAGCTTACCGGCAGGAAGGATTACCCGTTATTTAGATAAACTGGCCGAATATCATGGGTATCCATTAAAAATACGGGTCGATAATGGACCCGAATTTACAGGAAAAACCTTTATAAACTGGGTTAAATCACATGATATAACCATTGATTATATCCAGCCCGGTAGCCCTTATCAAAATGGCTATATTGAACGATTTAATCGTACCTATCGTACTGAAGTACTCGATTTATATCTTTTTAACAACTTAGCACAAGCAAGGAGAATAACCGAAGAATGGTTAACGATTTATAACACCGAAAGACCGCATGAGGTATTAAATAACATGACGCCGATTGAGTATAAAACACTAAAACAAGCAGCATGATTTTCTACGTGAGTTGTGTACTAAGTTTGGGGTATTTACACTTCATCGGGATAAAACAGCGTTTGCCCTAACCCTACAACACCAAGACCCAGTTCGCGACCGCTTTGGTCGGTATAGATAAGGGTATCGGCGTGCTGTGAATCAGAGGTGGAAACAATGCGCAGTGTTACTTCAAAAGGTAGACGCCAACCACGTCCTAATAGACCCACTGCTGGATTGCGGCTGTTATATAGGCGCTGCCAGATGCTGTAAAAACTGAATGATTTCTCGGTTATTCCACTTTAGTCCATTTCTGATATTTTTCTGGATCACTGGCTATTAAGGCTTTCATTTTATCCATTACCTCTTCTACTCCTATAGGATCTGTTTTGTATTTCTTAAATACAAATATAATTCCTTGTCCTATGCAATCCAAAATATAGTTCATTTGTTCAGTAAATATATCGAAATCTTTATAAGGTATAAAAATGAAAAATTCAACATCCTTCTGTTTGGAATATGTTATTGGTCCTTTGACAAAATCATAGCGGTAATAGTAGCCGTTATAGTGCGTTAAGCGGTTGTGTTGGATTGCTTGGCTGTGGTCATTAAGCAGATTGCCGGCTGGGTCATAGGCAAAGTGGTGTTGCCCGTAATGCGTTTGTAAACCGGTAATTTGCTGTACCGGGTCGTAGTGATAATTTTCACTGTAACGGGGGGATTTATTTAATACCCGATTCGGGTAATTACCATAGCTGTTGGCTTGCCCGATAAGGTTGCCGGCACGGTCATAGTCAAATCGTTTGTCTATTAGCGGTTGTGCATGGTTGCTTAGTTCAGTAATACAGCTGTATTTGTGCGTCATGCGCCCTAGATTGTCAAAACGCTGGTTTTGAGTTAGTACTCCTTGCGTACGGCTGATTTCACGGTGCAGGCGGTCACGCTCATAGTCAGCCAGCGGATAACTATGCTGGTCTGGCGTGGTTAATTTTAGTTGGCTTAAATGCCCGGCACCGTAATAGAGATGATACTGCTGACTTCGCCCAGCGGGTTGACTGCCAGCTCTAAATTGCCCATATCATCGTAATGAAAACGATACTCTCCCCCTTGTGGGTCAATAAATTTAGTGAGATTGGATTGTTTATTCCAACTTAAGGTGTAGTGATTGCCTTCCACATCGGTAAAGTCGGTAATCTGTCCTCGAGGTTGTCGTGATGTATTTACTCCCGTTATGGATAGTTAAAAAAGCTAAGATTCATATAAATAATATGAATCTTCTGTTAAGTATAGAACTTCCTTTTTACTGTTGGTCGAAATCGGCGAAATCAGAAATTCTCGCATATCACCAATATCTATTGATTTTTGAATAAAATTTATTAGTTCACTTTTTGAAACTTTAAACATTTCTCCTTTTATTATTATTTTTTTTCCTTTATAAGAAACCAATTTATGTGCAATATAATATTTTTCCTCTGTGAAAAAAGGAATTAGGTCAGAAAAGGAGGTTGTATATAATAATAAATTTCCTGTATGTATAATATTTAGCATACTCAGAAAAATATCATTTTTCTCAAATTCTGAAATGATTTCTTTATAAATTAATTGTTTGAATGAATAATTATTTTTCATAATTTAATTTGGAATATCATAAAAAATATGACCATCCGTTCCATTGTTATACCATTTAATATGCGGAGTATCACCAAAACCGCTTTCTGGATTCATGTGTTGTTCGTATCCTTTAGGATATTTAGGCGCACCATCAGGTCTAGAACTTTGAGTATGAGCTTTATAACGGTTCATATTTCCTTGAGCTTCTTTTAAAAAAGCTTTAGCATCAGTACTTGATTTAACTTTTACCTGAAATTTATTACCAGCTAACAAGGCTGCCTGTGTATTTTTTATTGCCAATTTCCATTCTTTTGTTCCTCGTTGAATCGGTTTCATTTTAGAGGCAGCCGAATTAAGTTTGCCTTTATAAGCACTAGATCCACAACTCAGCCCCCACGGATCCACCCAAGTCAAGGTATTAGGCGCATATTGATAAAGATTAATACCGCCAGCTAAGCCTATCGGGTCGGGTTGGGTGAAGCGTCCGCAGTTAGGGTCATAATACCGAAATGTGTTGTAATGTAAACCAGTTTCGTTATCGTAATATTGCCCCGCAAAGCGCAGGTTTTGTTCGATTTTGTCAGTGCTGTATAAGTTATCGCGGTTGTGCTGCCGTTTTATCTGCCCAAATAGTTGGTAATCTGCCTGCCAGATTATTTGCCCTTGTTCATTGGTGAGCTCCGTCGGCAGGCTGTTAGCGAGGGTATGGAAGTAGTGTACTTGTTGCTCAATTTCCCCCGTTTTTGGATGGCGGTCGCTAATGATTTTGGCGATGGGCTCGTAGCTTTGTTCGTTGTAGATATAACGTATTTGCCGGAGTGGCTGGGCGCTACTGCGTTCGCCACTTAAGCGTAGCCCCTGCCAACTAAAATCAGTACGGGTCGTCGTATGCTGGCGGCTGTATTTGTCGTACTGCTCGGTGGTTTTGCTAAGTCGTCGACCAAGGGCATCGTATTGGTATCGGGTCATGGAGCGGTGCAGGTGGCTGTCTACCCGAGCTTCTATCAATTGATGTTGGTGGTTGTAGCTAAAGTGCTGAGTTAAGCCATCGCTAGGGCGTTGTCGTTCAATTAATCGTCCAAAACCATCATAACGGTAGTGGTAGCCGTTGTATTGTTGGAGCTGGTTGCCTTTGCTTAGTTGTCCCTGCTGATTAAGTAAGTTACCCGCGGGGTCGTAGATAAAACGCTGCCAGTCGTGGTGCTGACGTTGTTGTATTACTTGATGGGCAGCATCGTATTGATAACACTGGCTGTAACGCGCGGACTGGTCTAGTGTGTGTGTTGGGTCGTTGCCATAGCCGTTGACCTGCTGGATTAAGTTGTTGGCGTGGTCGTAATCAAAGCATTTATCTATCAGCGGTGAGGCGTGGTTACTCTGATGGTTAAGATAGGTGCGCTTAGCCGTCATTCTGCCTAGTCGGTCAAAGGTTAGGGTTTGAGTTAGGTGCCCCTGACGGCGTTTTATTTCCCGATGTAGCCGGTCACGTTCGTAGTCGGCAATCTCATACACCTTATCGGGGGTTTTGAAGTTGAGTTGGCTTAGGTGACCTGAGCCATAGTAGAAGTAGCTGAGCTGATTGCCATCCGGTAACGTGTGGGTGAGTAAGTTGCCCAGCGCGTCATACTGATAGTGATGGGGTCCATCGTGATTTTGTTCAGTAATCAGCTGTCCCAGCTCGTCGGTTGTGAAACTAAGTTGTTGGTATTGCTCTGCAGCCAGTGGCTGCCCCGCCAATTGCGCCATTGCCCAGTCAAGTCAGTTTCACTCGTTAACTAGTGGCGCTGGTTATAGGCGATAAGAGCTCCATAAGTAATTATGGGCTCTTTTTTGTTATATTAATTGTTAGCATCAATATTAGCTAACTTAGTTAATGGATTTGGATTAGCAAGAACTGTGGATATCAGCCAAATGTAGCAAAATTCGGTGTCTTATTTACCTACTTGTTAATGCCTTTAAACCTTTTTCAAATATCTTTGTATTATGAACATCCCCACCACGATCTAGATAGGCAGACCATTTTGGATAATACTGATCAAATAAAAGCCTACCGACCTTAGTAAAATCAGAATTATACAAAGCGAAATCATCTTCCTTTAGGCTACCATCTTCGTTAAAGGGATCAACTGTAATTAAATTATTCTCTTTAAAAAAGGTCATTAATACTGTTGCTAGATCAGTTACTTGCTTACGATAAGTTAAATCTTCACTTTTTTCTAAAAGTGCTGAATAACTAAATCTTTTTATGTTCATATCTTTACAACTCCTTCTATTCTAAACGTATTATTTTAGATAAATCATCAGAAAGTTTTATCAACGCTTTGGTTTTTGGATGACGCACAAAAACACCACCACCTCTTCGAATATCCTCTTCTTTTGCTGCTTGAATTCCCTTGGGTGCTGTTTTACTTGTTACTTCTATTCCTATCCAGCCCTTCTTTGTTTTAACTACAATATAGCCATTTTGATAAGGGCTGCCAGGCTTTATATAATCAATGGTTATATCATGTGATTTAGCCCAGTTTATAAAGGTTTTTCCTGTAAATTCGGGTCCATTATCGACCCGTATTTTTAATGGATACCCATGATATTTGGCCAGTTTATCTAAGTAACGGGTAATCCTTCCTGCCGGTAAGCTTACTGCAATATCAATACCTAACGCATCACGATTAAAGTCACCGATGACATTAAATGTCCTAAAGCGACGTTGATTACGGCTACTATCACTCATAAAATCCATTGTCCAACATTCACCTTGTTTATTAGGCACCAATAGCTTTTTTGGTGTTCGTGGGGAGGAATATGTTTTTTACGTTTAGCACTGAGGGATGTCTATTAAGTTGCTGGGCTATCTCTTTTTTATTCTTTCCGGCTTGTAATAATACGAAAATCTGGTATCGTTCCTTCCTAGAAAGGTGATTATAATGCATAGCAATCTCCAAACTGTGGTGGTGTGAAGTAGCTAGTATAAATCACCTTTATACTTTCTTCACTCCACCGAGTTTAAAATTGCACTTCATGTTTTAACCCAGGTAAATCAACGTAAATATTTAATTAAAATCAACAATTTACCCAACAACAATCTAATAATGTTTTTCTCAAATTAATCGAGAATCAAAACTAAATATTATCAATCTTTTGCTGCCAATACCCTTTCAACTGTATCAACAATGGCTTGAGTTTGGGAATCAATTTCGATGTTAACTTTGTCGCCTACTCTTTTTGAATCTAACGTGGTAATAACTAACGTTTCAGGGATTAAATGAATAGCAAAACGATCTTCTTTTACCTGCCCAATTGTTAGGCTTGCGCCATCAATACCTATAAAGCCTTTATATAATACATATTTCATAAATTCTTTCGGCAATTGTAGCGTCATTTCACAATTTGTGGCAGTTTTTTGAATATCAACAATAGTTGCAGTGCAAGATATATGCCCAGACATTACATGACCACCAATTTCGTCACCATATTTAGCACTACGCTCAATATTCACAAAATCATCGATTTTTTTATCGCCCAATGTCGTTAATGCAAGAGTTTCTTCCATAATATCAAACGACACAATATCTTTATCAAACCCCGTTACTGTTAAGCAACATCCATCATTGGCAATCGACGCCCCTATTTCAATTTTATTAGTTAATTGATGCGGTAATTTAACTTTATATGTTCTTAATTTATTTTGATCAAAAATATCAATAATTTGACCAACGCCTTGAACAATGCCTGTAAACATAGATATACCTCAAATTTTCTTAATATTGAATATTCTATCTCAATCTGATTAGGATTTCCTATTTCTATTTTCTACTGGTATGATCTTTTAAATATTTCCCGATCACCTATTATCTATAGCGATAACAAATTCATATTTCAAAGTATAGTCAAGGATATATCATTATGTTAAAACTGATTTTAGCCATTTCTGTCGGTTCAGTAGCAGGGGGATTAATGCGTTGGTTCTTATCACTTAAACTCAATGTTATTGCTTTTACTATTCCACTGGGTACATTGCTATCTAATTTAGTTGCTGGCTATATTATTGGCTTTGCAATTGCCTTTTTTAATCACTCTAACCTTTCTCCTGAATGGCGGTTATTGGTTATAACGGGTTTTTGTGGTGGCTTATCAACTTTTTCAACCTTTTCTGCCGAGGTGGTTAACTTTTTACAAGACGGTCGAATATCTTGGGGTTTAGCAACAATATTGATTCATGTAATTGGTTCAGTTTTAATGACATATTTAGGTATTTTATCGTATCAATATTTGCGATCTTAAAATAACTCAATTAATAAATCACATAAAAATAATCATAAATAGAGTTTACAACCTTAAAACACTGTATTAATATACACTGTATAGAAAAACAGTAAAGAGGTTATTATGCTTATTGAACATTCTACACAACAACTTATGGCTATTAATTTTGAGTCCCCTTTTCAACAAATATTACAACAACAACGCCCTTTATTAAAATCACTTAATAAAGCTAAAAAATGGCAATTATGGCTTTCTGACAGACCAATGTTAAAACGTTCATGGGTTAATACTGCTGGGTTAGATAAACACAAAGTGATTCATCTAGCAAATTTAAATAATGAAAACCTAGTATCAACCATTGAAAAAGCATTACAATACAAAACCTGCAGCTATGTGGTTGCTTGTATCAATAATCTTAATGATCAAGACAAAGCACGCTTACAAAAAGCCGTATCATTAAGTGATACTTGTCTACTTTTAGTACACGATGAGCAAAGTGAACAATCTATTTCGGCTTATGCTTATTGGTATAATCATAAATGATTACGTTCTTCGCTAGGCTACTTGCCTCCCGTTGAATTTAAAAAACACTTACCTCTTAATTTTTTTGTTTGAAAATGTGTTGCCATTCCATACTTTAATTTAAGTTTGATACGTTAATAATAAGGTAGTTAATAAAGAATAATCAGACTGTTTGCTTTCATAGTTTAATCTATTTTTTAATTAAAATTAATGATTTATAGATTAATTCTTTTTTATTATTGTGGCTTTATTTTTCAAGAAAAGCGCTTTTATTATTTAATAACAGCTGTTTAATAACAACTGGTTAATAATCAAAGCGCAAATTTTTAAATCTTATTAGTCGGGGCGTTTTTTGACTTTAAGTTATTAAAGCTTAAGGCCAACTGGTTTTGCCAGCCGATGCTCCATTGAGTAGCGCTTAGTTCTTGGCTAGATTGTCCTTGATTAACGCCATAAATATCCCTGTGCTTTAAAACTGAACTAACCACTAAAACGTGCAAATAGCAGAAGCATCATAAACCCCATAAAATCCAGTAACCATGCCTTCGTATACAAGAAACGGATTGGTTCCCATTATATCACTCGTCCAATGGTCGAATCCGAGATCAGCATCGGTATTATATTCAAACACTGAGCCCCACTCGGTAAAAAAACCTGCGCCTATTCGTCTCTTAGAATAATTACCTGTTGATGAAGGCTTAGCACCATCTATGCTTTCTACACATGGAAAGCTATTTTTATCTACACCACATTTCGCATTGGTTAAATCGCTTATCCGAGGCAGACGATAACCTATGCTATTACACCAAGATTCTTGCTCAGAAAATGTCCCTAACTTATTTCCTCGTGCAACAAACCACTGCTTTAACTTAAATCCATATTTCACAACCACATTATCACTACTATCCCGACCCTCTAATTCAAATACCTGTGGTAAATCTGGCACGGCAACTTGACCTGGACTATCTGAGTCTTTTTGACTATCACTTGCCGCTGGTCCTGTCAACCTAACGCGTGTTATAACTTTTTCACCCCCCGCCCAATTAGTAACCACTTCTTTCGTTACTGTCGCTGTGATTCCCCCAAGTGTAACTGGCGACCAAGTCAACTGACTTTCATCTACTCCTCCTATGAGTAAATCAAAATATAAATTATGCGCACCCGTAGTCGGAAAATTTAGGTCGTATAAATCAGGATTAATTGATTGAACAAAGAAGCCCTTCATCGGATTCCATATGTCAGCTGGACCATCCACGCCACCGTTATTCGGCTTTGCAGAACAGACTTTAGAGGAGATATTTGGACTAATGTAATACGTTACCGAACCTCCTTCGAGCATACTATAAGATGGGTCACCATACATAGTAAATAAACTAACAGGTGAACTCTCTAATCTCACTGCATAAGGTGCACCACATATCGTTAATCTACTATTACTAGTACGATCAGTATTAATCCATTGACCATTTTTATCAAAGATAGACAAAGTGATATCCCCATTTGCCATGATAAGATCTCCATCATCATCGCGCAATTTACCTTGTGCCACCAACTCGTCCATATGGATCATCTCTCTTAATGGCGGAACTATCATATAAATATTATCCCAAGTATACTCTACAGGTAGCTCAATTGGTGCTGTCGGTGATGAAGGATTATTTTGTGGTGTAAATGTTCGACCGTCTGATAACGTAATAGCTAATAAGCCATCTATATTAGTCTCTTTAGTGATACCGCCATCAAGCGTTAAATAGGGGGCTGTGCCTTGAATGGTTTTCGATGTAGTGGCCGATAATGCTTGCGATTCCAATGAATACGGCAATAACAACAACGGCGCCAGTACCAATTGAATTTTAAAAAATAATTTTATAGATAATTTCAGAGATATAAATAAGTTTTGAGTAAACACTCGTCGAATAAAATTATTTGATAAATTTAAGACATAGGCTTGCCAAGTCTTGTGACAAAAATGATATTGCATTACGATTCATCCATCAAGTAACATTGTTTTATTTGTATTGGCTTGTTAAATACGCTTGCTCTCCTAAATCGCTGAAAGTATAGCCGTTAAAAAAATATTTGGCTAGTTTTTGGGCTTATTTTTTTGTAAAGAAATGTAAAGATAGAAACGATTCAGCTTTAGCAATAAGTCAATTTTTTATTAAAATATGATGTTAAGTTTATGACAAATTAGCTTTTTGTTTTTAAAACTAAATATCAGTAATAACCGCCAAAACACAAAATCACCAAACAGCCAGTTTGCCGTGTTAATTTAACTTAGTGATCATGCATTTTAATGCTGTTATAAGACAAGCATATTAACTTTATGGCGCTATGAGTATGTTTTACTCTAAAATCACTCAGGTAACTAATTGATTTTATTGAATTTTTAAATTTGCATTTTTTAGCAAAATCAAGCGTTTATTCAATTTAAACAAGTCGATGCTTTAGCTTTCTATCTTCATCTTGCAAAATTCACTCATCTAGTTTACTTTACTGGCACACTGAAAATTAAATAAATGATTAGAGCGTAAACATGACGATATCATTTAAAGAGCAGCAACAGCAAATTAGCTTTGTTAAGCAATTCTTTGCTGATCAACTTGCCGAGCGTTTATCACTGATCGAAGTGCAAGCTCCGTTATTAAGTAAAGTTGGCGATGGTATTCAAGATAATCTGTCAGGTACCGAGCATGCAGTACAAGTTAAGGTAAAAGCAATACCTAATGCACAATATGAAGTGGTACATTCACTAGCTAAATGGAAGCGTAAAATTTTGAGCGATCATCATTTCGAAGTTGGCGAAGGAATCTACACTAATATGAAAGCATTACGCCCAGACGAGGAGCAACTTTCGCCAATTCATTCAGTTTATGTTGATCAGTGGGATTGGGAAAAAGTAATTCGTCCAGAAGATCGCAATTTAACTTATCTAAAACAAGCGGTCGAAAATATTTATGCAGCCATTAAAGCGACCGAAAAAATTGTTTCACAACAGTATCATCTTTCACAATTTTTACCCGAATCTATCACCTTTATCGATAGTGAGCAGTTATTAAAACGCTATCCAAATTTATCTCCAAAAGAGCGTGAAAACGCAATAACTAAAGAGCTTGGAGCTGTGTTTTTAATTGGTATTGGCGGTAAATTATCAAATAATGAAAAGCACGATGCTCGTGCACCTGATTATGATGACTGGAGCAGTGAAAACGATTTAGGATCTAATGGCTTAAATGGCGATATTTTAGTGTGGAATCCAATTTTGCATAGAGCATTGGAAATTTCATCAATGGGGATTCGTGTCAATCCAGAAACGTTAAAACGTCAATTAAAACTAACAAATGACGAAGATCGTTTAGAACTTGCTTGGCATAAAGCATTAATTAATGGCGATTTGTTGCAAACCATTGGTGGTGGAATTGGGCAATCGCGTTTGGTTATGTTACTTTTACAACAAAAACACATTGGTCAAGTACAATCAAGCGTATGGAACGAAGACGTCAAAGCAAATTACAGCCATTTGCTCTAGTCACAAACATACAAATATAGGGCATTACGCCCTATTTTTCTGCAAAATTACAAATTAATTTTTAACGGGTAATTTACCTTCGGCTGGTGTTGATTCGGTTGGGGGGTTTGTTGATAGTATTGCTTTATCTTTACTGTTCTTAGTTTCCTCTTTTGTATTAGCTGGTTGAGTTTCTGTTTGAGTTTGCGTTGCAAAACCATCCAAACGAACATAAACAATACGTTGTTGACCACGATCGCATGAACCAACAATTTTACCTTCGATTTGTTGTTCTGATTTATCAGATGGTTCAAGTTTTAACTGAAATAGTGACGGATCAACACCGTTATTTTTGATTTTTTCAGCAATATTAGCACTAATTTCATCACAATTTGAAGCTACTGCCAACATGGGTAAACTAAGTAAAAATACACCAATTAATTTTTTCATTTTCTTTCCCTTTTAACGGTTATTTGATTTTTGGATGCATTATAAAACTATCTATTAGTCTGTCTATCTTCTTTTAAGATGTACTTAAAAATAATCTGCCAGCATAATTGCAAGTTTCAAAAAACTATCATTTTGTCGATAATATTAAAGCAAATCGATTAACTTGATTTATTCACTGTACAATTTGATAAGTATTTAACAAACCTGTTAATAACTCAATAACATTTTAATTATTAAATAATTTTTTTACTGGTTAAATATTAATCTGTACAATTTTCGATTTAATTTGATAACAAAAAAATCTTTTTTGCAATCCTTGTTGAAATTTACTATCAACTCCAACAACAAAAATGCTATCCCAAAAGCAATAATTTAAACGCAACTAATTACCTGTTACATAATGCCCTTATATAAATTACAGAGCAGTAAAAAAGGCAATTAACCCAAAAATTACGCCTGGTGAATTAGCAATTGCTAGTGGCCAATCTTTCTTTTCTTGTAGCAGGCCATAACAGACCCAAAGCGAGCAGTTAATGGAAGCGGCTAATGGTTGAATTGGATTTGTTTTCAATCCATGCAAATTATCGATGATTTGTGGAATATAAGAAACATACATCCCTAATGACGCCACTGTAGCGATAATACCCAAAATACGAAAAGCCTTAGATGAAAGATGCAAAATAGTCTCCTAATATCGTTTATGGTTTTCACCTGATGCTTGTAATTATAACGATTCAGAATAGTGGCAGTAAACTAACATATTTGGTTCAATGGTAAAGTAAAATAAAAAAAAGGTAAGTAATTAGCCAATTTTTGATTAAGCCATAATGTTATTTATAAGTGATTTTACATTTATTCATAATGTTATAAAAATTTGTCATTTGTTAGCATTGCGTTACAAAAGCAAATAACAAGAAAAAACTAATTTCAATAATTGGTTAAAAGGTGATATTTTGCTCAATTCCTATTCAGCTTTTTTGAGTGTGGTTTATTTGCGGATAATTAAAAAAGGGGGCTTAAGATATTTATTCACTTTATGACTTAATAACTACTGAATAAACCTGTTGATAACTACGTAACAACATGATTATTAACGTATTTATTGAAAAGATTAAATATTAAACGACCATAAAATTAATTTTATTTTATCTAAAAAAGCAAGTGTTTTTATCATTTTTTTGAGATTATTTGCTGTTCAAAATGCCCATAACTTAATCTAATTGTCCCTAAGTTATCACCAAAGTCAGTCCCTTGCGATACCGTTACACCTTTTGATAACAGTTGGTTAAGTAAGGCTAATTCCTGCGCTACCGTTTTTACAGGTAAATGCGCATATAAATGAAAGCCACCTAATGGAGGTTGATAAGTAATCTCACCACCGAAATAGCAATCCAACCAATACATTAACTGCTCTGCTCTGCTTTGTAACGTTTCCCGTAGCTGTTGTTGATGGACAGTGTGATGATGCTGTAGATATTCTTGAGCTAATAATTGCGGCAATATACTTAACCCCGAATCAATGTGTTGCCGAATATTGGACAGATTTTTGATAATATTACGCGGTGCTACCATCCACCCAATACGGATATTTCCCCCTATATATTTTGATAGAGATCCTAAATAGATAACTTGATTATACTGATCCCATTTTTTTATGGGCAATACTGGCAAATTAGGTTTAAAAGCTAAACTGCTATAGGCGTCATCCTCAACAATACCAATACATTGCGAACGGCAAAATGCAACAATTGCCTGTTTTCGTTTATTACTCATAACAAAGCCCATTGGGTTTTGAAATATAGGATTCAAAAACAACCATTTTATTTGATGTTGTTGTACACAATTTGCTAGGCTTTCAAGAGTAATACCTTCATTATCACATTCAATACCATATAAACGTAACCCAGCAGCCTGAAACAAAGGTAAGGAGTAAAAATAGGAAGGAGATTCAATTCCAACTGTATCACCTGGCTTAAGTAAACCCTGTGTAATAAGAAATAACGACTGTTGCGTGCCCGATGTAATTAAAATTTCGTTAATATCAACTTGCATAGAAAACTGCGTTTGCATGTAAGTTGCAATTTGAGCTTTAAGCGATGGTAAACCTAATTGTAATGTATCGCTGTTTTTTTCATGCATAATCAACTCATTTAACGAGATATTAGGTAGCTGGAGTTTGGGAATTAAATTGGTTGGCAAATCACCATTAGCCAGATCGCAAATATGCACTTGTTGCGCACGTACTTGTGCCACTTTTTGTTGATAAAATGATTTATTATCTCGATAAAAATGGGCAGGTAAACGCCAATTGATCGATGAATAAGTTTGTACGCCCCATTTTTTATTATTGACATAAGTACCACTGCCTCGACGTCGAATTAGTATGCTTCGTTCAGTCAACAGCTCCAATGCATGTACTACAGTTGAGCGGTTAATCTGTAACATTTTGGCTAGCTCCCTTTCTGAAGGTAACCTTTCGCCTGCAATCAAAATTCCTTGCTCAATATAATGTTCAATTAAATGAGTCAGTTGTTGAAAAAGTGATCCTTCAAATTGGGTTAGTTTTTGTTTTTGCCACATATTTTATTTTTAAATACTTGTTTTTTTTTAGAAAATACATTAAAAATCAAATAAAATCAATAGTCTACCTGAACGATTTTTATAGTAACACCAATAAACCTAAAATTGGATGGTTTTATTATAGTCCAATTGGCTGTTTCGTCTAACTGTTTCTTTTTGAATAATACTTTTCAAACAAGGCCAATTTTCAACTAGGAGTAAAAAATGAATCAAATTACAGGCACACAGACCGTTAAACGTGGTATGGCACAAATGCAAAAAGGCGGCGTAATCATGGATGTTGTTAATGCTGAACAAGCTAAAATTGCCGAACAAGCTGGTGCAGTTGCGGTAATGGCTTTAGAGCGAGTACCGTCAGATATTCGAGCTGCTGGCGGTGTCGCTCGAATGGCAGATCCTACTATTGTTGAACAAGTCATGAATGCTGTTAGCATACCTGTTATGGCTAAAGCACGTATTGGCCACATTGTTGAAGCACGTATTTTAGAATCAATGGGGGTTGATTATATTGATGAAAGCGAAGTACTAACCCCAGCCGATGAACAGTACCATCTTCTAAAAGATGAATTTACCGTGCCTTTTGTTTGTGGTTGTCGTGATTTAGGTGAAGCATTACGTCGAATTGGTGAAGGAGCATCAATGTTACGTACCAAAGGCGAGCCAGGAACAGGGAATATTGTTGAAGCTGTTCGCCATATGCGTAAAGTAAATGAACAAATCCGTTTGGTAACAGGAAAATCAAAAGATGAGCTAATGACTTTTGCTAAAGAAATTGGCGCACCTTATGAGCTTGTATTACAAGTAAAACAACTAGGTAAGTTACCCGTTGTCAATTTTGCCGCAGGTGGCGTTGCGACCCCTGCCGATGCGGCACTTATGATGCAACTGGGTGCCGATGGCGTATTTGTGGGTTCAGGCATTTTTAAATCTCAAAATCCAGAAAAGTTTGCCAAAGCCATTGTACAAGCTACTACTTATTTTGATGATTATCCACGATTAGCCGAATTATCAAAAGGATTAGGCGAAGCCATGAAAGGCATTGAAATCAGCACACTTACTCAATCAGAAAGAATGCAAGATCGAGGTTGGTAATGGCAAAATCATCCAAACTAAGCAAAGTTAAATACATTGGTGTGCTCAACTTACAAGGAGCGGTTAGTGAGCATATTTCAATGCTAAATAGTATCGATAATGTACAAGCAACACTCGTTCAGAAACCCGAACAATTAGCTAATTTAGATGGCTTAATTATTCCCGGCGGAGAGTCAACCACTATTATTCGCTTAATAAAACAAAATGGATTAATAGAGCCAATAAAACAATTAGCTAAACAAGGTAAAGGAATCTTAGGTACTTGTGCTGGACTAGTGCTTTGTGGCAAAACGACAACTCATAACGAGGTCGAATTATTAGATTTGATGGATATTTGCGTTGAACGCAATGGTTTTGGTCGGCAAATTAACAGCTTTGAGACAATGTTAGAGATACCAAATATTGGTGAGCAAATTCCAGCAGTATTTATTCGTGCGCCATATATTGCTAAAGCAGGTGAGCAAGTCAATCAGCTAGCTTTTATTGATAATCATTGTGTGATGGCACAGCAAGATAATATTTTGGTTTGCTCATTTCACCCCGAACTAACCGCCGATAATCGAATTATGCGTTACTTTATTGAAAAATGTTGTAATTGATTGATTAATAATTATTTTATGTTATTGATAATGGATTATTAATGACTAGCTTAAGTGTTCTATAAAATTTTTGAACACAGCTAATAACCATAGCCAGCTATTCTGTCAATAGACACCTATTGCTCTCGTCTGAGGGCTTTTTTAATTTATATGGCACCTACTCAGCGGTAAACGCTAGTTTGCGATAACCAAATTCATAAGTTCATATCTAAACTGCTTACGCAACGGTAAGGATTAGCGGACGTATTAGGTTACCTGTTGATAATTTCTAAACCGCTGTTCAAAAACATGGCTTTCTGAATCCTTTTTAGTGCTCTCGCTTTTGCCAATTTTCGTGTAAAACAATTGGCACTGTGATTCATACCACTTATCGTAACCGCTTAAATAATAATGACTAATTAAGCTTAAACCCCAACAACTGCTGTACTACATATAACAACTGGTTATAAACTTTTAAAAATTCCCCTCAACGATAAAATTAACGGGCTTTTTGCTTAATTGTCATTTTTCTTCGATATTCATGTTTAATTACTCTTTTATATCCCAATTTTACCACCGCCAACACCGCCTTCACCGTTGTTGGTCACGCAATCTGGTCGCTTACGCCACCAAATCGCTCTATGATTCGTTAGCTCGCCCACGCTGTGAGCGAGGGGGGGTGCCCCTGCGCTGCAACCCTTCCTTAAATAACCTCGGCTATATTAGTCCATATTCGCCTCGGCGGGCCCAAGGACTAAGGTCTAAGGGCCGAGGCGCAAATATAACTATCCTTGTGGAGTGGGAGGTACCGACGGAAGTAGCCACTGTGCGAGCCCACACCGAACTTGTTGAATGATTCGTACTTCGCTACGGAGTCCCACTTATCTTTACCATCAGGATCAAACACCGTATGGAAGTTGTCTTGAAAGCGAGGGCTATTGGCGTAGCCGTGCATGTAGCCCCACTCGGAAAAAAGGCCTCCACCAATATAACGCATGTAATGATTACCTGGTGAAGATGGGCTGGCACCTAGAGCTGGAATACCAGCCGCGTTAGTTAAATCCCTGACCCTTGGTATCAGGTAGCCATTTCTACTACACCACTGTTCAGGCACACGATTACCACTCGAAAAATTGTCGATGAACCACTGCTTCAACACAAATCCATATTTTACTACCTCATAACCATCTTTATATCTACCCACTAACTCAAACGTCTGCGGTAAACTTACCCTACCAATTCCTCGCTGTTTTCTCCGGTGCCTTGCATATGGACCTGTTAACGTAACACGGGCAACAACTTTTCTCCTATCTTTATTAGGAATCCAGTAATCATCAGCTACAACATTTTCCACTGTTGCAGTAATCCCCCCCAAATTAACGGGTTTCCATGTCAATTTTCTTACATCTATTCCTGTAATGAGTAAATCAAAATATACTCCATGCGTACCTGTAGTTGGAAAATTGAGGTTGTATGATTCAGGATTGATTGATTGAACTAAGAAGCCCTTATCAGGATTCCACATGTCAGCTGGACCTGCATATCCGTCGCCACCATAATGTAGATTCGGCCTTACATAATCGATAACTGGCGACTGTTGTAGCAGTATTGCATCACTACGATTACCTGCTCGAGCTTTTTTACCATTTGCCTGTACATTCCATGAAGAAGATAATAACAGTGCTAATACTAGCAAAACTGTTTTAGGTGATTTGAACAATAATTTCGATAATACGTTGAGAGATAATTTCTGTGCCTTGTGCCTTAAATGATAATGCATTATTTTGCCAGTCCTTGTGCTTTAAATGATAATGAATTACAGCTTACATGCCAAGTAAATTAATGACTTATTTTAATTTTAATTTTTATTTGATTGTTTAATCAATCTATTCCTTTAAGGTGCTAAAGTATAGCCATTTAAAAAAAACTTGGCTAGTTTTTTTATGTAATTTTTTATTAGCATATGGTGTTAGGTTTTGTAAGTCTTAACTTTTGTGAATATCATGAATATTGGTGATAACTTCTCAATCAAGGAATTAGTGAATTACCTAACAACCGATGCTTTAGCTGCAAAATGTGCTCGATTTATATCCTCATCCCCCATGGCTCTCACCTCAACAAAGCTATCTTAACTTTGCTTTGATGTTCAAATTTGTGTTCCCAACAAAGCACAAACTTGCAAATATTCCTATTTGACACACTAACCTCACTTAGTTATTGTTACATTCTAAGCGTCATGAAAAATGAACATATAAACCTTACCATGTTATAAGATATATTTCCCCCCACAAAATCGTTCAGGTAGAGCATTGATTTTATTTAATATTTTATTTTTTATTAAAATCAACCAGTTATACAGAAATTTCTATTTTTTATACAAAAAACCGCCTACTCGGCGGTAAACAAAATAACACTCCGATAAAAAAGGGAAGCAAGTTTCTAAACCGCCTACTCGGCGGTAAACTAGCATTCTTAATTTGTGTGTATGCGTTATTATTTCTAAACCGCCTACTCGGCGGTAAACTTAACCTCATCTTCATTATTACCAATAATCAATTTCTAAACCGCCTACTCGGCGGTAAACTACCTGTTTTTTCATTAACCTGAATAACGTACTTTCTAAACCGCCTACTCGGCGGTAAACATTGATGAGTACGGATGTAACGTTGAGTTGGTTTTCTAAACCGCCTACTCGGCGGTAAACTTGCCATTTTCGAGTTTGTAATTGTCCTTCAATTTCTAAACCGCCTACTCGGCGGTAAACTAGCCCGATTTCCGCAGGAAAATGCCCCAAAATTTCTAAACCGCCTACTCGGCGGTAAACGAAAACGGTAATGAGCTTGTAATGCGACCGTCTTTCTAAACCGCCTACTCGGCGGTAAACTAGAATCCGATATACTATAAATCTTGTTTCGCAAAAGACAAATAGGATTTTTGCTTTTAAAAACCCTTTTTTTTAGAGCTTTTTTAGTGTGTTGTTTTTATTATATTTTATTTATTATTAAAAAAAAGGGTCAGCACAAGTTTGATCTTTTCAAAATGAGTGATTTTATCTGATCAAAAATTCATTTCTTAACTCACTATCCAAAATATTTAAAATTTTCAAACTTTCACTAGTAACCATTTGGCTTTAACAACTAAGATTAAATATGAGTATTAATATGAATTAATACAAATAAATCCCTTTAATTTGCCGCTTTAAGCCGATAACTGTTATAATCTTTGCTATTATTTTCAATGTTGGATCACCTACTATGTACATCATCTACGGTATCAAAAACTGCAATACGATGAAAAAAGCTTTTACTTGGCTTGATGATCATCATGTAAGCTATCAATTTCATAATTATAAAACCGATGGGCTTTCAGAGGAGCTATTGGATGCTTTTTTACAATTGGTTGATTGGCAAAGCTTGCTCAATACACGGGGCACTACTTGGCGTAAGTTAGATGAATCTGTTCGTGCTGAGGTTAATAATACTCAAACAGCTAAAAAGATTATGTTAGCCAATCCATCTATTTTAAAACGCCCTTTACTTATCGATGGAAAGCGTGCATTGTTAGGCTTTTCAGATGAACTTTATTCACAATTTATTTCGCAATCTAAATAAAAATCGAGACCACTATGACTGAACCTGTTATTGCTCTAACTCAAGCTCTCATCGCCGAAAAATCAATAAGTCCTGACGATAAAAATTGTCAAAAAATGATTATTGAACGGCTAAAACCGCTCGGTTTTACTATTGAAGAAGTTAATATTGGAAAGACCAAAAATTTATGGGCTTATCATGGCGAGGCTAACAGCAAAACCTTAATGTTTGCTGGACATACCGATGTCGTACCAGCTGGTGATGAAAGCAAATGGCTTTATCCTCCTTTTTCGCCAACCATTGATGAACAAGGCGTGCTTTATGGACGTGGTGCATCTGACATGAAAAGTGGCGTTGCTGCCATGGTTTGTGCGGCTGAAGATTTTGTTAAGCAACATCCAAATCACACTGGGCGAGTAGCTTTTTTAATTACATCAGACGAAGAAGCCGATGCAACCGATGGCACTGTTAAGGTTGTCGATTTGCTAATGAAGCGTCAAGAACGTGTTGATTATTGTATCGTGGGCGAACCGTCAAGCGATGCTGTACTTGGCGATCAAATTAAAAACGGTCGCCGTGGTTCGCTAACGGCTAATTTAGTTGTGCATGGTATTCAAGGTCATGTGGCTTATCCTCACCTTGCCGATAACCCTGTCCATCGTTTTGCACCTGCATTAAATGAACTGGTTAGCACAGTTTGGGATGAAGGCAATCAGTATTTTCCTCAAACAACTATGCAAATTGCCAATATTAATGGCGGTACAGGTGCTGAAAACGTTGTGCCAGGTGATCTAAGTGTGCAATTTAACTTTCGCTATAGTAGTGAATTAACTGATACGATAATTAAAGCCCGCGTTGAGCAGATTTTACAAAAACATAATTTGAACTATACGTTATCTTGGCGATTATCAGGACATCCTTTTTTAACACCACAAGGCGATTTAACTAACGCTGCTGCAAGTGCTATTAAGGAATTTACCAACATTGATACCAAGCTATCGACCAGCGGCGGTACTTCAGATGGACGCTTTATTGCTAAGATGGGCTGTCAAGTGATCGAACTAGGCGTATTAAATAAGACTATTCACAAAGTCAACGAAAACGCCAACTGCAAAGATATAATTACCTTAACTGCAATTTATAACCGCATATTAGAAAAATTACTGTTGGCATAATTGTGGCACAATTGTTGTTGTGCCTAGCTACTATAACTTGGCGATTGCGGTTTTAACCTAAGAGGAAGTACGATGGAGTGGCTTAAAGATTACTGGTGGATAATTGTCGTTATTTTAATTGGGATTTTTATTAATACCATTAAGGCGCTGAATCGACTAAGTTATAAAGCGTATCTTGAAAAAAAGAAAGGGATAAAACCTATCCCTTATCAAGATGATGACGACGATTGGCCATCAACAAATTCGACGAAGAAAAAATAACTCTCTGCTTAACGAAAGTCTTGGCTACTACTGTCAAATAAGGCTTGATGACGGTAGCGATCAACCCACATTGCCGTTGCGCCACATACCGCAATAGGCATAACAATTAAATTAAGCAATGGTACCATGGTAAAAAAGCTGACTATCATACCAAAAGTTAAATTATCTACCCGATCTTGCTTGAGTAATTCACGCATACGCTGAAAGGTAATTTTGTGGTTATCAAAGGCATAATCAGCATATTGGATGTTAATTTGCCAAGCGGTAAATAAAAACCAAACCACTGGCGTTATTGATTGCCCAATAACAGGAATAAAATAAGTTAGCAGTATCGGAATTGCCCATGATAAATAGTTAAGTAGTTTTTGTAGTTCACGTTTAAAAATACGAGGGAGATCCTTAATAAGACTTATCCACGACATATCTGCTGCGAGGATCCCCGTTAACTGTGCTTCAACTTGTTCAGCTAACAAGCCATTAAACGGAGCCGCTATAATATTGGTTACCGTACTAAAGAAATAACAAAACAAAATAACCAAAGCTAAAATAACCATAAAAACAATAATATAACCTAGCCAATGCAACCAACTTGGCATATACGACACTCCCCAATCAACCATGCCCGAGATAGCCGTAAAGAACCAATAAAATAATGCAGACATAATCACAACATTGGCAATTAATGGTAAAAAAACAAATCGCTTAATACCTGGACTAAACGCCAATGACCAACCTTTAAAAAAATACTCAATGCCTGTTGTGGGTTGATTTTTTGGATTTTGAGTTTGTTTTTTTGAATGGCGATGTTGTGCTTGATTTTCTAATTTATTTTGCGTCACATTCGATTCCTTTTTAATTAAAACGAATTATGTTGAAACTAGTTCAGTTAAAACTAGTTAGGTAAAATTTAAAATGAACTTAAACATGATAACTATTGTAAACATAGCTCTTGGTAACCTGCAATGATAATCAGCTATCTTTATTATTGGTTTTTTCATCAAATAACACATTATTGCCATGATTTACTAACCATGAATTGCTAACCATGTTTTGATCTCTTGCTTGATAGTTTGCATTAATGCATTTTTCCCTGCTAGTTGATATGAACTAATGAGCAAAGATTGATTGTTTTTGCTTTCTATCAGTACTGATAACACAGGCAATGTTAGTTGCTGCTGTGGTTGTGATTGTGGTTTTTGCGATTGTTGATGAGTTTGATTATAGCAAACTAATCGACACAGTGTGGCATAAGTGGCTTCAAATGGTCGATGATAGTAAGCAAATCCGTTTAGTTCATCCAAATCGTAGGCGTCTAGATCTTGTGATAGTGGTGAGATATCCTTACTTTCAATTATCGCAGTAAATGGTAAATCAATAATATCTTTAAGCCAATAAACATTACGCTGTAATTTTTGTTTTAATTTAATGATTAGATTTCGTCCTGAATCGGTTAATGGCTTTAACGCCATAACTGAATAACTACCACTATTTGCCTGTTTATGACTACTGACATGCACCAAAACAAATCCACAAGCAATCCAAAATTGGTAATTAGACGGGGTATAAGCAAAACTAACCGATAAAAAGTCGATATTCTGTGCTTTAGCATCTTCAAAGATAGTTTGCACAAGTTGCCTTGCTATATTTTGTCGCCGATAGGCACTAATAACCGCTATACGATTAATCCGAATTGAGCGCAATTTAGCCGCCTGCTGCTCACCTGCATGGGCGACTAACGACTGTGCGACCAAATTACCTTTTGGTCGACGTGTACCTTGCCACACTTCGGTTATTAAACTATCTGGCAAGTTACCTTCAACAACAGTGAGTGCGGCAGCTATTTGATTATGGTTAGCTGTTGCTTGCCAAATTGTCAAATTTTGTGCATCAAATAAGCGTCTTAAATCAACTAACGTAGTTTGGTAATGTGCTATTTTCAATAAATAAAATATTGACCTTAATGTATCAACATTATTACGTTCAACTTTTGAATATTGGATTAATGATGGGCTTGCATCAAAATTATCGCCCTGTGTTAATAAACCATTAAGTAACAATCGATCACTAAATTGCTCTAGTATATCGCCAGCCTGCCAGCGAATGGGGGTAAATAGCTGAAAACATTGGCATGCTTTACCTGATAACAATTTCAACAAAAAGCCCTGTCCTGTGCCCTCATACCCATCAGTAGTTGTTGTTAATAATACTCGAGTGTTATTTGTTTTAGCTAGTTTTAACAATTTTTCAAGCATGGGAAGTGGGATCATGGCTGCTTCATCAATAATTAGATAGTCGGCAATGGTAATACATGCTTGAGCAATTAATTCATCTGGGGCAAAAAATGGGGTATCGGGCTTAGCAAAAGCAAAAAAGGTGGTCAGTGCTGATTTATTTGGTGCTGTCACAATACAACGTTGGTAATGGCTAAATAACCCAGCTAGTGCCGATTTACCGCGTCCACGTTTAGCGACTAATACGTTAATAGGCTTAGTGCTATTTAATAATTGTTTTAAAGTTGCTTGTTGCTCGGCTAAATCACAAACGTTATCAATAATAACTTCAGGCAGGGATATCTTGGAGGATATAACCTGTTTTGATGAAATTTTAGGATAAATTGATAAACCAAATTCAGTTAAAGTCTGTATTAAATGGGCAACAAAATTAGGCACGTTAATGGGCATTTGGCTTTCGTTCCAGCGTAAACTATCTTGATCATGCCAAGTAAACAGATTCTTGGGCAATAATAAAACCAATATACTACCTTTAACTAACGTGCCAACAAGCATAGCAAAAGCATCAAGATTAAAGCCTACCGTTGCATCAAAAATAGCATGTCGATACTGCCGACCTAATAACTGTTTAGTTTGATTGGGCGGTATTACATCAGAAATTAATGTGTTGGGTAAATAACTAGAAAGTTCGGAGTGAGATGTAACCGTTAACCAATCACCAGAGTAATGACAAATAGTCTGGCTAAGTTGCTCGAATAACTGTGTGCCTTCACCCTGTAACACCCATAGCGTTCTTGTGCTGTTGGGATACTTGTGCATAGGTTAACTTTTTCCAATTAACAACGACAAAATACCTGCAGCAATCAGAGGACCAACAGGAATACCTTTGAAAAAAGCCACACCAATTAGCGTACCAATAATTAAGCCATTAATAATCGTGGGGTGTGCACCAATGAGAGATATACCTCGGGTACCAAGCCACGATACTAAAATTCCAACAAAAATAGCTAATATAGATTGCCAAGTGGTAAATGATTTAGCAATATCGCCTATTTTTAACGAGCCATCAGCTAAAGGCACCATCATTGCAGCAGTTAAAATAACAATACCAATTGTTAAGCCATATTGATTTAAAAACGGGAAATAACTGGCTAGCGGCGTTAATTTAAACAGTAACAATAACAGCACTGCAAATGTCACGGTATTATTGTGCGTTAAATAACACAGCGCCGCTAACCCTAAAAGTAGAAAAAAAGAGATATCAAACTGTGCAAACATTACAAAGGAACACCAATTCGTTTAGCTACTTCTTCATAGGCTTCAATCACACCGCCCAAACCTTGGCGAAAGCGATCTTTGTCCATTTTTTTCATTGTCTCTTTTTCCCACAAACGGCAACCATCAGGAGAAAACTCATCCCCCAAAGTGATTTCGCCTTTAAATAATCCAAATTCGAGTTTGTAATCAACCAATATTAGTCCTGCTTTATCAAACAAATCAGTCAAAATGGTGTTAATTTTAAAGCTAAGTTCTTTCATTCTAGCAAGTTGATCATCGCTAGCCCAACCAAAAGCCTTACAGTGTGATTCGTTAACCATTGGATCATGCAATGCATCGTTTTTTAAAAATAATTCAAACGTAGGAGGATTTAAAACTTTACCTTCTTCAACCCCTAAACGTTTAACTAAAGAACCAGCGGCTCGATTACGTACCACACACTCAACAGGTACCATTTGCAACTTTTTAACTAGCACTTCATTGTCAGATAATAAGGTTTCAACTTGAGTTGGAATGCCAGCTTCACGCAATTTGCTCATAATAAAATAGTTAAATTTATTATTAACCATGCCTTTACGATCTAACTGTTCAATACGCAATCCATCAAATGCCGATGTATCATTACGAAACTCAAGAATTAATAAATCAGAGTTTTCGGTGGTATATACTGTTTTAGCTTTACCACGATAAAGCTCAGCCAACTTTTTCATGTTTATAACCTTATATCAATTACCAATAAATAATTAAGGAGCTATTCGCTCCTTAAATTCCAAACTTATTCTTGATTTGCACCGCTTACGTGTGTTGCTGTTTTTTTGTCTTCGGTATTTTCTTTTTCAGCCTCTTTATCTTGTGCTTTTCGTGGTACAACCCGAACTGAATCAGGTGCAACATCATCCATTATGTCATTAAATAAACTTACAACATAGCGTTGCACTTCAATTGGTTGCGAAATTAAATCTTCAGTACCACGGGTTAATGAGGTGATTGAAATGGTGATTGTTTCAGTATCGCCTACCAAGTTTCGTGTCATTGAATAAGTGGCTTCAACGGCTCGATTTTCGTCTGCACGCACCATAAAGGCTTTATTGGTTTTAATGCTGTTATTATCACGGCTAGCGATAAAGATATTTTTTTTATTTAGGCTATTAGGAATACGATCCCAGACATTATTGCTTAATGGTACATTAAAAGTGACCGAACCGTTATTATAAATCGCAAATGCATCTTGAATAGTTGGGATCGGTAAAATAGGCGGTCTTATATCAAGTTTTTTACCTAATTCGCCTTTAACCTCAGTTTTAACAACATAAAAATCGCCACTTTCCGCAGGCACCGAAACACCTTCAGGAATAATTAACGGTTTTAACGTAGGTGATTTAAGGTAATCTTCATTACCTTCAACTTCACGCTTATAATTTTGATCACTACCACAGCCAACAAGAAATAAAGAAGTCACAACGGTTAAAACAGCTGTTTTTTTAATGACGTTACCTTTAAATAAGGTTAAGTTTAATGTTCTGTTTAATGTGCTATTTAACATAAATATCTGCTTTTAAAATTAAAGGTTATATTACAATAAATTCGCGTCTTTTAACGCTTGTTCAACCGCAGGAATTGACGATGTGCTCAATGAGACCATTGGTAATCTAATTGTTGCATTTTGCATTAAACCTAATCTTGCACAAGCCCACTTAGCTGGTGTTGGGTTGGGTTCAATGAACAAATTGTGATGTAAAGCCATTAAAGTATCGTTTAAATTGCGGGCTTCTTGAATTTGATTATTAGTCGCAAGCTGACAAACTGTAGCAACCGCCTTAGCTGCAACATTAGCTGTAACAGAAATAACGCCATCGCCACCTAAAATCATAAAATCTAAAAAGGTTGAATCATCACCACTCAATAATTTAAAATCAGGTCCAACCAATTTTCGAGTAGGATAAACTCTTGAAAGATCGCCTGTTGCATCTTTTAATGCAACAATATTTTTGATTTTAGCTAATCGTCCAACAGTTTCAGGCTTGATATCACTACTGGTACGGCCTGGTACATTATATAAAATCTGTGGCAACTCCGTACTTTCGGCAATAGCTTTAAAGTGCTGATACATACCTTCTTGAGTCGGTTTGTTATAATAAGGTGCAACCGTTAAACAGCCTACGACGCCAATTTTTTCGACCTTACTGGTTAATTCTATAGCCTCCTTCGTTGCGTTTGCGCCAGTGCCAGCAATGATGGCAATGCGCCCATCTGCATAGTCAATTGTTCTTTTAATTACATCAATATGCTCATGGTGATCAAGTGTTGCTGATTCGCCTGTTGTACCAACCGAAACAATACCCGATGTTCCATTTGCAATATGATATTCGACCAATTTTTTTAAGCTTACGTGGTCAACGTTTCCTTTTGTATCCATGGGAGTAACAAGTGCGACCAGACTTCCTGTAAACATAAAATGACCTCTCATATAATTGGTTTATAACACAACGTAAAGAATAAAAATCTGCGGATAAGTATGCGATATTTCTAGACTAAATTCAACTTTTGTTATACTGGATTATCAATATCGACAAAAATAACCTCAACTCCGTAACAGCTCGCTAACCATTCACCCAATTTTTTAATACCGTAACGTTCGGTAGCATGGTGTCCTGCTGCATAAAAATTAATACCATATTCGCGTGCAATGTGGATAGTGCGTTCAGACACTTCGCCAGTAAAAAAAGCATCCACTCCCATTAGTGCCGCTTGTTCAATATAATCTTGCCCTCCACCACTACACCATGCAATACGATTGATAACTTGCGGAGCATTATCTCCACAAAATAGTGCTTGTTGTTGGTTATTGTGTAATACTTGCTCAAGTTGGTGTTTAAATTGTAAAGTAGTAAGTGGCGTGTTTAATATACCAGTAAAAAGTAGATCGGTAATGTCATTGCGTTTATCGACTGAAATACCCAATAAATTAGCCAGTTCAATATTGTTTCCAAAAACAGGATGGCCATCTAATGGCAAGTGATAACCATATAAATTAATATCGTTAGTTAACAGTGTTTTAATTCTTTGATATTTAATGCCTGTAATGATTTGTGGTTCACTCTTCCAAAAATAACCATGATGTACCAGAACCGCGTCAGCTTCTAATTCAACCGCCTTATCTAACAATAACTGGCAAGCGGTCACTCCTGTGACAATTTTATTCACTTGTTTGCGCCCCTGCACTTGCAATCCATTTGGCGCATAGTCACGATAACGACTAATTTGCAGCTCGTTATTAATAATTTGTTCTAATTCAAAGTTGTGCATTATTCGCTCAGTTTTAATATTGTTTAATAATAATTGATGATTATAATCAGTTTAACCAATAATCGCACCTACTCATTCGTTTAATGTAATTTGAATAAAACTACTGTATTGGCTTTTTACAAAGATTAACAAATTGAATACAAACTCTTGTAGCCAATGCTAGGCGAACTGGTTAAAAGATGGCATAATAACACCTTTTTTGATAGATAAGAAAAATTAACGTGCCAAACGCCAAATTATGTGAACGCTTTCGTGGGTTTTATCCTGTTGTAATTGATATTGAAACATCTGGATTCGATCCAAAACTCAATGCTATTTTAGAAATCGCCGCTATCACCTTAAAAATGACCCCAGATGGTTGGCTAGAGCCAGATCAATCCTTACAATTTAATGTCAATCCATTTAGTGGTGCAATTTTAGAACCAGCAGCCCTTGCTTTTAATGGCATCGATCCTGATAATCCACTTCGTGGTTCTGTTAACGAAAAGCATGCCTTAGAGGAAATTTTTAAAATGGTTAGATCAGGCATAAAAGCCAGTGAATGTACTCGGGCGGTGATTGTTGCGCATAACGCACACTTTGATCATAGCTTTTTAATGGCGGCAGCTGAACGCACAGGAATGAAACGCAATCCATTTCACCCATTTGCTACTTTTGACACAGCGTCACTCAGTGGTTTGGTTTTTGGTCAAACAGTACTAGCCAAAGCCTGCCAAGTAGCACAAATCACATTCGATCATAAACAAGCTCACAGTGCGCTATACGATACACAAAAAACGGCAATGCTTTTTTGTAAAATCGTTAACCAATTTAAAGCATTAGGTGGATGGCCTTTGGCAGTTACAGATTCGGGTGTAGATGCAAAAATCGAAAATGATTTAGATAATAGACAACAAAAACAAGAGTAAACAGTATTAATTCACTAATTGATAAAAATAAAAAAGCGCGCCTATTTTGCGCGCTTAATTTACCATACTGCATTAAATTAGGATTTATACTTTTCCGCAGTTTGCTTAATAAGCGTTTGCAGTTCGCCTGTTTGAAACATCTCTAACATAATATCACAGCCACCTACTAATTCGCCTTCAACCCATAATTGTGGAAACGTTGGCCAATTAGCGAATTTAGGTAATTCGGCACGAATATCAGGGTTTTGTAAAATATCAACGTAAGCAAACGCTTCACCACATTGCGACAAAACCTGCACCGCCTGAGCCGAAAAGCCACAGCTTGGCAATTTTGGCGAACCTTTCATATATAAAATAATCGGGTTATCGGCAATTTGTTTTTTGATTTTGTCGAGTGTTGTCATTTCAGTCGTCATGCGATTTCCTTGGTAATTTATCGTAATAATGCGAGCTATTTTAGCGTACAATTTAGCTTGTTCCTACTGGTATCTTATAACCAAGCTACTTAATGGGGATTTTTAGAGCAAATTATGGAGGCGTTATTTTTTAAAACAATTAAAATAGAAAATAATAAAACCAACCTAATCCCTGACGTTTTTTTGCTGGAATAAGTGGGTTTTACTGGATTTACCTTTGTAAGGAGCCTCTTTGTCGGCTCGTGCGCCACCTGCTTACGCAGAAAGCGCTTACTTTAATTCGTTATCTTTAATTATCCTATCACTCTAGGATTAAGAACTAAGTGCTAAGGAGTTGTACAAATTCCATACGAGGAGAAACTTGGAAAAATACCCATCACGCTACCATTTAAATTTACAGTGAATGAATCATCACCTGTCCAGTACTCTCCGAAGCGGTTGAAGTTTGCATCAGTGTAACTGGCCAACAGCCCCCATTCCGTAAAAAATCCTGCCCCTATTCGGCGCTGATAATGATTACCTGTTGATGATGGCGTAGCACCGACAGCTCCATTACATCGCCTATCTGAATTCAAACCAAAACACACAGCATTAGTCAGATCCTTTACCTGTGGTATACGATATCCTAACCCCCTACACCAATCGTCTTGCTCAAAAGAATACCCCCCTTGATCTCCTCTGTGAACAAACCACTTTTGTAATACAAATGCATATCTTACTATCTCATTACCGCCACTATCTCTACCCACTAATACGAATTCCCAAGGTAACCTTGGTACAGTAATTCGACGCGGATAAGGATTATACCATTGAAATCTAGCCTCTGGTCCCTTTAGAGTAACACGTGTTACCACTTCTTTAGTCCATCTATCGTTTGTTCTTGTCCTTTTTACGGTGACGGTTATTCCATCATGCGTGACTGGTGTCCATGTCAATTGATCTGGATCAACTCCCTTTATCGCTAAATCAAAAAATAATCCATCAGCCCCTGTGGTTGGAAAATTAGATTTTGGATCTGATTGAATGGGAAATCCCTCTTTTACATTCCATGCGTCAATAGGGCCTGCATATTGATCTGTACCCCAATCCTTATTTGGCCTTACATAACTAATAGCTGGTACAAAAGGTTCATCTGGTAATGGTTCTGATGGTAATATTATGGCATCACTACGATAATTATTCGCTCGACCACTTGTGCTAGCCAATGCCTCTAAACTCCATGAATAGGGCAATAATAACAATCCCAACAAGATTTTTCGGAACAACTTCGATGATAATTTGAGAGATAATTTGGAAAATATAAATAAGTTTCGTGTAAAAACTCGTTGAATAGGATTATTTGATAAATTTAAGACATAGGTTTGCCAGTGCTTGTGCCTTGTGCCTTGTGCCTAAAATGGTACTGCATTTCGTTTCACCTGTCAAGTAATATTTTGTTTTATTTGAATTTTTATGTTTATTCGCTTATTTAATAAGCTTATTTTTCTAAAGCGATTAAAGTATAGCCGTTTAAGGGATGATTGACTAGTTTTTAGCGGATTTTTTGTAAAGAAATGTAAAGATGAAACAATTCGACTTTATAGATAGATTAATTTTATAATTAAAATATGCTGCTAACTTTATAGCTTTTGAATTTTGTCGAAATAACTGATATTGGTGATAACGTTTAATTTAAGAATTTTGATCGTAACATTTTACAACTCACATGGGCTACAAAATATGAACTATGATAACCAACGCCTACAATCGCTCTTAACCATCGGCATGATTTACTCAAATCATTATGATATTCGCCTTTTTTAAGCCTTTTTGCTTTGCTCAAAAGTGCCAAATTGTTCCTGACAAATTGGCATCCCTAACAAAGCAAAAACTCGCCAAACAGTCCAATTTGGCGTGCAGCCCTCACTCTGTTGGCAAAGCACTCCGACACAGTTAAAAGATAGGTAGATTAACCTTGCACGTTGTGTTTTTCTCTAAAACTACTCAGGTAGACTATTGATTTTATTTAAGTTTTTTTAATTAAATCAAGTAATTATTGGCTGATTTCTGTTTTTATTACAATGTTTTTGCTGTGTTTTTTGTGCCTTGCATACAACTAGTAACTTTCGTTAGTTAACACATTATGGGATATAAGTTTACTTTTATACTAAATAGATGTTTTATTGGAGCGGGAAACGAGGTTCGAACTCGCGACCCCGACCTTGGCAAGGTCGTGCTCTACCAACTGAGCTATTCCCGCATAAGAGTTGTTTGTTAGTGGTGCCCGGGGCGAGACTTGAACTCGCACGGCCAAAAAGGCCGAGGGATTTTAAATCCCTTGTGTCTACCGATTTCACCACCCGGGCTCAAAACACATTACCAAAAGGTAACTGCGTTTCGAATGCTGTGCATTTTACCCATCTTAATTTTGCCGTCAACTAAAAATTAAAAATTATTGTTTAACTGCTCAATGTTTGTCACTTTTTATGGCTTTTATTAATCTATCTATAAATATTAAAATTATGATCTGTTACTTTTCTCATAACGTTATTGGTATTTTAAAAACTTAAATATGGCTTAAACACTAAAAGATGAACCGCAACCGCATGTTGTTGTTGCATTGGGATTATCAACCACAAAACGAGATCCTTGTAAACCTTCTACATAATCGATGGTACCCCCAACTAGATATTGTAAGCTCATGGGATCGATAACTAAAGATACACCATTTTTTTCAATAGCTAAGTCATCTTCGTTTACCTTTTCATCGAAAGTAAAACCATACTGAAATCCACTACAACCACCGCCTGTTATATACACCCTTAATTTTAGGTTTGGGTTCTCTTCTTCAGTAACTAATGATTTAACTTTGTTGGCTGCAGCATCAGTAAAGTTAATCGGTAAAGCATCGCTCATATTCTTCTCCTAACATATTGATCTTTGCATTATATACCTTTGCTAAATGAAAATACAAAATAGAAAACTTCTATTAAATAAATTTCTCATAGTTAGCTTGAATTTATTTTGATTTTATGAATAAATACACAAAATTTTCTAGAGAGATTATCTCGATTATGCTAAACAATTTCAAATCAGAAAAACTTTATCATCAGGCTCAATCAGTTATGCCCGGTGGCGTAAATTCACCTGTTCGCACCTTTAACGGTGTTGGTGGCTCACCTTTATTTATTGAGCGTGCAAACGGTGCGTATATTTATGATGTGGACGAAAGAGCCTACATTGATTATGTTGGTTCTTGGGGGCCGATGATCCTTGGACACAATGATCCCGATGTAGCCAATGCGGTAATTAACGCTGTTCATAACGGTTTAAGTTATGGTGCACCAACCGAAATTGAAACCAAAGTTGCTAATTTGGTCACTCAATTAATGCCTTCAATTGAAATGGTGCGTATGGTAAATTCGGGAACTGAAGCGACCATGAGTGCCATCCGTGTTGCACGTGGTTTTACTGGACGTGATAAGATTATTAAATTTGAAGGCTGTTATCACGGTCATGCTGATTATTTGTTAGTTAAAGCGGGGTCTGGTGCTCTTACTTTTGGACACCCAACTTCCCCAGGTGTACCTGATGATTTTGTTAAACATACCTTAGTTTGTGATTATAACAATTTAGAATCGGTCAAAAAACAATTTGAACAATATTCCGACCAAATTGCCGCCATCATTATTGAGCCTGTTGCTGGCAATATGAATTGCGTGCCAGCAAAAAAAGAGTTTTTACACGGTTTACGAACACTTTGCGATAAGTATGGTGCGTTATTGATCATTGACGAAGTTATGACGGGCTTTAGAGTCGCTCTTGGCGGAGCTCAAGATTATTATGATGTTGTGCCCGATTTAACTTGTTTAGGTAAAATTATTGGTGGTGGTATGCCTGTTGGAGCGTTTGGTGGTCGTGCGGATATTATGATGCAATTAGCACCAACTGGGCCAATATACCAAGCTGGAACTCTTTCAGGTAATCCTGTTGCAATGGCTGCGGGTTACACAACGTTAACCAAGTTAATGGAAGTTGGGATCTATCAAGAGTTAGAAGATAAAACCGCATCGCTTGCCGATGGCTTATTGTCGGTAGCTAAAAAGCATAATGTACCATTAGTGGTGAATTATGCAGGTGGGATGTTTGGATTATTCTTTACAACTGCTTCTGAAGTAACCACTTATCAAGATGTGATGCAGTGTAATGTTGAATTATTTAAGAAATTCTATCATCATATGCTAAATGAAGGTGTTTATTTTGCACCTTCAGCTTTCGAAGCTGGTTTCATGTCACTTAAGCACACAGACAAAGAGATCAATCATACCATTGATGCAGCAAGTCGTTTTTTTAATAACTTAGTTTAAATGTATGGCACTTTTTATATTTCCAATTAAAAATTAAACTATTAAAATAGGTAATAATTATATGGTTAATCCACTTAAAGAAGGTGAAAAAGCACCACAATTTTCGTTGCCAGACCAAGATGGAGAGCTTGTAGGCTTAAATGACTTTAAAGGCAAACGTGTTTTAATTTATTTTTACCCAAAAGCGATGACGCCTGGTTGCACTGTGCAAGCATGTAATTTGCGAGATTGTTCTGATGAGTTCAAAAAATACAATGTGGTGATTCTTGGTATAAGTACCGATAAACCTGAAAAGTTATCTCGATTTATTGAAAAAGAGCTGTTAAATTTTACGTTGCTTTCTGACGAAAATCATGAAGTTGCTCAAGCATTTGGTACTTGGGGCGAAAAAGAGTTTATGGGGAAAACCTATGATGGAATTCACCGTATAAGCTTTTTAATCAGTAAAGACGGTAAAATCGAAAAAGTGTTTGACGATTTCAAAACCGCCAACCATCATGAAGTAGTTTTAGATTATCTTAAAAAACACAACAAATAGTTCTGATTAAAAGCAGATTAACCATTAATCTGCTTTTACTTCGCTATTGACAGTATTTAATTCGTCTGTTTTTGGCCATGCATTTATAATTGCTTTAACCAATGTAGCCAAAGGTATTGCAAAAAATATTCCCCAAAATCCCCATAAACCACCAAACACAATTACCGCTAAAATAATTACTAATGGATGTAAATTAAGTTTTTCAGAAAATAAGCAAGGTACCAATAAATTACCATCTAATGCTTGTATTAATACATAGAAAAACAACAAATAACCAAATTGTGCGCTTAATCCCCATTGAAATAGCGCAATTAATACAACCGGAATACTTGAAATAATAATACCAACGTAAGGCACTAATACAGATAATCCAACAAGCACTGCTAATAAAAGTCCATAATCTAAACCAAAATACCAAAAAGGAATATAGACACAAATGGATAAAATAATTATATGTAGTACATTGCCTACTATATAATTGGATATTTGCATATCCATTTCAGCAGCAACTTTGTTTAAAATTGTACGGTTCTTAGGCAAGATTTTTGAACAGTATCCCCATATTTTTGTTTTGTCCTTTAATAAAAAAAACATCATTATGGGCACTAATACCCCATTAATTGCAACAGATACTAGCCCTAATAAAGACACAATGGAAAATTGCAATAACGAATTGCCAGTTTGCACAACTTTGTTGGTAATACCTTGGATGACCGAGTCAAATAAGCCAACATCAATTAGTTCAGGATAGTGTTCAGGCAAGGTGGTTAAGAAATTGTTTGCAAAATTTAGCATATTTGGAATATTAGTGATTAAGCTAATGCTTTGTTGCCAAATTAATGGTAATAAAATCATAAATCCGACTAATACAATCATTAGAAAAAGCAGTAACACCATTACAACAGCCAGTGTTCTTGGTATGTTTTTTTTATGTAGATAGTTAACTGGTCTATCAAGTAAATAAGATAGTACAATCGCGATTAAAACTGGTAGAAGAATTTTATTGAAAAAATAGATAATAATAAACAAACCAACAATAACAGCCATTAGCGAAACAACATGCGGATCGCTAAAGCGTTTTTTATACCATTCTATGAACATTTTTAACATTAAAATACTCCTATTTTGCTGACTTTTTAAGTAATAACTTCATTTTGGTTATTTTTTTAAACCACCCAATATACCACGGGTGATTTGTTTACCGATTTGATTAACAACTTGCCTTGTTGCGCTTTTGGCTATTTTTTGGGTGATACCATCGTGTTGTCCACCTCTTGGTCCCTTAGTACCAAAAAGTAGTGTGCTTAAAAAATTTAGCAATCCACCATTATTTTGTTTATTATTTTTATCGTCGTCTATTTTTGTATCGCTACCATTACTGTTTTGATCGGATTGGTTATTTAACGAAAATCCATTTTTCAGTATTTCATAAGCGGATTGTCGATCTATGGTTTGTGCGTATTTGTTGTAAAAATGAGATTGGCGAATAATAGTTAATT
The DNA here is from genome assembly GCF_001690535.1 of Gilliamella sp. Bif1-4. Taxonomy (NCBI): domain Bacteria; kingdom Pseudomonadati; phylum Pseudomonadota; class Gammaproteobacteria; order Orbales; family Orbaceae; genus Gilliamella; species Gilliamella sp. Bif1-4. The sequence goes on from NZ_LZHC01000062.1 coordinate 210,552, forward strand.
GATCTTCTGACGACATTGGTCCCATTTTTGAACTCGGTGCAATAATATAACCGCGTTCAACCATGTTTGGACGGCCTTTTTCATCTAAAAACGAAATAAGTGCTTCGCCAACGCCTAATTCCATTATTGCTTTTTCAGTATCAAAACTTGGATTGGCGCGCATAGTTTGGGCAGCCGCTTTTACAGCTTTTTGATCTTTTGGGGTAAATGCGCGTAAGGCATGTTGTACACGATTGCCTAATTGCCCTAAAACTGTATCAGGAATATCACTCGGATTCTGAGAAGAAAAATAAACCCCAACCCCTTTAGAGCGAATTAAACGCACCACTTGTTCTATTTTTGCTAATAATGCAGGCGAAATGTCATTAAAAAGTAAGTGAGCTTCGTCAAAAAAGAAGACAAGTTTTGGCTTATCAAGATCACCTGCTTCTGGCAAATGCTCAAAAAGTTCTGATAATAGCCACAATAAAAAGACTGAATATAATTTTGGCGAGTTATATAACTTTTCGGCCGATAATATGTTAATTATACCGTAACCTTCAGGATTAACTTGCATTAAATCTTGAATGTTTAGCAATGGTTCACCAAGGAAAAATTTGGCACCTTGTTGTTCTAGAGTTAACAATCCACGTTGGATTGCACCAATTGACGATAACGAAATGTTTCCATATTGTGTGGTAAATTTTTTAGCGTTATCACCAACAAATTGAATTAATGCTCGAAGATCTTTAAAATCAATTAATAATAAACCATTATCATCAGCAATTTTAAATATTAACTGTAAAACCCCAGCTTGAACGTTATTTAAATTGAGTAACCTGCCAAGCAAAATAGGCCCTATATCTGACACAGTGCTACGAACGGGGATCCCTTTTTCAGCAAAAACATCCCATAATTCAATGGGTGATAAGTCTGGTTGCCAATTATCAACTTCAATACTCGCTAAACGAGCTTGTAATTTTTCAGTTAATATGCCCTTTTCACCAATCCCAGTTAGGTCGCCTTTAACATCAGCAAGAAAAACAGGTACACCTATTTTTGAAAAACCTTCTGCCATCTTTTGTAATGTCACTGTTTTACCTGTACCGGTTGCGCCAGTGATTAAACCATGGCGATTAGCTAATGCTGCAATAATTGATAAATCTTTACCGTGACTTTTGGCAACTACAATTGACTCACTCATGGAATAACTCCCTTCTTGTTTTTTACTTTGCCATTAAAACAGTTTTGTTATAGAAATATATTTGGCTATTAAAACAATTTTTCTATCAAAGCTACGAATAATATTGTATTCTGAATTAGCAATAGCTGCTATTGTTATTATTTCATCTAACCCTCATAAGGAGGCTATATGTTTCCAGAATATCGAGAATTAATTTCTAAATTAAAAAATACCGATTTACGTTTTCAAAAATTGTTCGACCAACATAATGAGCTAGACCAAAAAATTACAAACATTGAATCTGGAATTATTGTCAATACCGCTGAAACGATAGAGGCATTAAAAAAACAGAAACTTAAAATTAAAGACGAAATTCATGAAATTCTAAAAAAAGCGTCTGAAATTATCTAAACTTGTAATTATTTTAATTAATCGTTTTGTTTCAAACTAATAAACGATTAAACAAAAACCCCAATAATTGGGGTTTCAGATTGATGACAAACCTCGATATAATTCGGAGGTTTATTTTTTTATTTAAACCATAAATAGGATTTTTAATTTGGATTTTATTAAATAAATTAAAAAATAGCCTAAAAACCGTAACAAAATAACTTTATTGTTATTTTCTTGATATTTTGAGGCGTTGCAGCCAATAAACACTGCATTTGAACCTGCGCTCTATGGTCTCTTTTCGCCGAGCATAGACTTTTTTCCCCACTGACTTAAACGATCTCGTTGGCTTTCTCTTTATCTGCTTCCCAAATATGGTGTGTGATGACTTTCTGTGTATTTTTACTCTGTGTACACTGTGACAATAACGGACAAACTTTGCAGGTTGCTGCATCACAATGATAATGACGATAACCTTCCCTACTGGTAGTTTTATATATTAATGTTTGACCGTTTGGGTAAGTATAAGTATCGTTTTGAATGTTATAGATAGATTTCACTGTCATTAAACCGACAGCGACGATTTTGGCTGAGTGTTGAGGCGTCAATCACTTTTTCGGTTAATCCCATTCCCAGAAACCAGCGGTAAGCTAAATTGACCTGAATTTCCTGAACCAGACGACGTTCACTGGAGATACCGAAAAGATATCCCAATAGCATGATTTTAAACATTCTGACCGGATCTTCTGCCGAACGACCGCTATTAGGGCAATAAAGAGGTACTACCGCTTCTCGAATAAATTCAAAATCAATGACTTTAGCTATTTTACGAACAAGATGACTTTCAGGGACAAGCACATCTAGCGATGATTTGCTCTATTTTTTCTGGTGTCGCTGGAGTTGTTTTTTTTAGCATAGAAGAATTCCTCTTATAATGGACTCCTCTCTATTAGATTAAAGAACTCGCCAAAAAGCGAGTCCTTTGTCATCAATCTGAGGTAACCAAATTGGGGACCTTTTAATAGCATAAATTAACACATATTAATTTTTATTTGGATGAGGATCTTTAATGGAATCACCCTGTCCTGACATAATATACCCCCATTTTTGCTATGCGATTTTATTTTATGTTCAGGGCAAGGAGGTAACGATTTCTTACTTTGGTTTGAATAGATATAGCCACAATCGGCACACTTATAAGTGCCAACCGAAACATCACAACCATACGGAGCAAATTTTTGTACCATTATAAATTCCTCCCAAGTTAAATTAGTGATAAGACCCATGCTCATCACTATTAGATATAAACGCAGATTTAAGAAAAAAGCAAGTATCTATTTTGAACAAAAGATCAATGAATTGCTATTTTAAGCGAGAAAAAGCACCTAAAAAATTATTGATGCTTTTAACAAAACAAGCTTATGGGGAATCAATGTTTATCAAATAGCTAAAACCTTATATGCTTGATACCGTGTAATCCACAATTTCGACGTAATAGATCAATTTGTGTCCATGTTAAATAATCTTTTTAATATCAATGACTGACGTTGTTGGCGCATTATGATCTTCAGTTGATAATGTTTTGTCTGGTCTGCGAACTTTTATGCCTTTTTCTTTTAACCCATCAAAGGCTGGTGGGGTATTAATTTCATGAAGAAGATGTAAATCTATATAGATAAGGACTTCTTGTAGACCTAAAGAATCAACAATATTTGATTCCCAAATTTTCTGAACAATCGTTTTAGGGCTCATTGATTTCACCAATAGACGTTGACGTTTCTTTCTTTTTTGAGAATGAAATAAAACACAATAAAGATGCAAATGTTAGAATAGCTACAGCTGCCCACACGGCTCCCCATCCGTAGCTATGTGCAATACGGGAGACTAGAATAGGTGTTAAAAACGATGCAATAAATACGGTAGTACCAACCATACCTAATGCAGTTCCTGCTCGTTCAACGCCAGCTTTTACAGCTGCTTCGGTGTAAGCAATACCATGCCAAGCATGACCAAACAAACCTGTTAATACAAGAAATATAACCCCCATATATGTGTTATTAACCATTAGACACAGCACAAAAGAAGCAATTCCACCAAGGATGGCATAATATTTTAATAACGGAATACGATTCTTTTTTTTATCCGTATAATAGCCCGACCAAATTCTGAGAACTCCACCACCTAACTGAATACCAATAAGAATGACAGAGATCAAAGCTAAATTGATATTGAGAACATCTCGCATATAGATACCACCAAATGTAAGTACTGCCATTTGAGGTACAGTTAGAAAACCAGCGGACATCACAACCCTCCAGACTTCAACACTTTTTAGGGGGGTTACAGTAAGTGTAGATTTTGTTTCATGTTTTAATGCTGTATGCTTAGAGTTAATAAAGAAAAATACAGCAAGGCCAACAATAAAACTGGCGACGGCTAAGACAAGAAAAGTCACTTCAAACCCATATGAATAAGCTAGCCAAGGAAGCAAGCCCGTCCCAATTGCCCCCCCAACAGGAATGGCAGTTTGGCGAACACTCATGGCAAAACCTCGTTCACTATCATCAAACCACGACATAACAGTTCGACCTGATGACGAGTTAATACTACCTCCACAGGCACCTGCTATTGCCAAAGCTGCTCCCAAATGTAAATACTTAATACCATTAATTGAAGTCTCTGGGGTAAGCGATATGGCTATAACGACAAACACCATTGCTGATGACCATAACCCTAGAATAAGAACTGTCTTATCGCCCAACTTATCGGTAATGATTCCCCAAATTATCTCAGAAGCCGCAACCCCAAGTCCCATTGAACCTAAAACAAAACCAAGTTCATATAATGAAAAATCATAAGCCTCTCGCATTAAAATTCCTGTTATAGGAATACCAGCAAACCCCATTGCGAACGTTGCTTGTGCTAACACGCCAATTCCAAGTACAAACCAACGATAATTATTTTTTTTATTCATAATTTCCTCAATTAAGAAAGTAAACTACATTTAAACTTTGATGGTTATATTTAGAGTTTACCCAGCGCCCTAAAGTATATAATTCAACTAATTTGTTTTACGGGCTGTAGCCAAATAATTAAACCTGCACATCCAACATCTCCTTTTTTATAAAAACACATACTAGTATGAATAACAACACATTTATCATAGCTTGTGAAAAACAATTTAAAACATATTTTAAGTTGTTGTAATATATATATATTTTTAAAAAATAATTTTATTTTTAAGCAATTTAATCATTTACATGCTAACATACTGATATGTATTTTTTATAACTTAAACGTAAATGAATGGAGATAAGGATGACAAATGTAGCTATTAATGGTTTTGGCCGTATTGGACGCAGTTTTATACGTGCATTGCAAGAACGTTCGCATGATATCAAAATTGTTGCAATTAATGATTTAGGCTCGATTGAACAACTAGCTCATCTTTTAAAATATGACACGGCTTTTGGGCGTTTTGCCAAAAGTGTCGAAGTAAAAAAAGATTGTTTAGTAATTGATGGTCAAGAAATTGTTGTATATCAAGAGCGTAATCCTGATAATCTTCCATGGGCTAAACACCAAATCGATGTTGTACTTGAATCAACAGGCATATTTAATGATGGAAAAAAAGCACAAGCTCATATCAAAGCAGGGGCTAAAAAAGTTCTGATCTCAGCGCCTGCATCAAATGTTGATTTGACCATTGTTCAAGGTGTGAACAACCACATGTATAACCAACATGAACATCACATTATTTCAAATGCTTCATGCACCACAAACTGTTTAGCCCCTTTAGTTAAAGTCCTACATGAAAACTTTGGTATTAAATCGGGTTTTATGACAACTATTCATGCTTATACACAGGATCAAAATCTTCAAGATGGTCCGCATCGTGATATGAGACGAGCTCGTAGTGCCGCTCAAAATATTGTCCCTACATCAACAGGTGCGGCGCAATCAATTGGTATTGTCATCCCAGAGTTAAATGGAAAACTAGATGGTGGTTCGATACGGGTTCCTGTTCTTACCGGATCAATGATAGATCTTACTTTAAACTTAGAAAAAGAAGTGACAGTACAATTAGTAAATGATACTATTAAGGAGGAAGTTAACTCAAAAAGAATAGATGATATTCTCGCTTACACGGAAGATGAAATTGTTTCATCGGATGTTATCCAAAATTCAGCTTCCTCTATTTTCGACGCCAAACTCACCAAGGTTATCGATGGTAAATTACTCAAAGTTGTCAGTTGGTACGATAACGAGTGGGGGTTTTCAAACCGTTTAGTGGATACGATTTTACAGATTAAATAATGATTTGATTAAATATGATCATACCGCCACTTGGAGGTATGATGTTTTATAGTGAAAATGAATACAAAACAGAGTTCCAAAGAAAAACTAATTAAAGCTATGGCAGATCTCTTGTTAGAGAAAGGTCTGGCCAACACAAGTCCAAATGATATTTTGACTCGTGCAGAAGTTGGTCAAGGTAGCCTTTATCATTATTTTAAAGGTAAAGAGGATCTATCCTTATCCGCAATAAAATATAATGTAGAGCAATTAATAAGTTTCAATACGTTAGTTTTAAATACAGATAAAAATGCATATAATAAACTTTCAGATCTCTTATTAAAATCCCGTAATATAAATAGAGGATGTTTGGTTGGTCAATTGGCTCGAGATAGATCTATTATGGAAAATACCGTTTTAGCGGCTGAGGTTACTCGTGGATTTGAATCAGTGAAACAAACGTTAGAAAGTATTATAAAAGTTGGCATTTCTGATGGGAGTATTTCTAGTATTCTTGCTCCTTTAGAGGCGGTTACACTTATAATGTCTACTTTGCAAGGTGCCTATATTTCTGCAAAAGGTTTACAAGATGATTCCTATTTTCATTTAACTATTAATACCCTATTGAGAATCTTTACGCCATAACAGTATGAAGCAAATACCGCCATGTTAACAATTGGATCCATAGGGTTCTACAGTATCAATGACTATCACATCATACTCGGTTTTGAGAAGTTTTAAGCAGGATTTTAGACGGATAATACCATCGTCCGAAGCGTTTAAATGAGAAACGATTTCTTGTCTAACGCTGTTTGATGACATAACATCTAAATTTTGTGTTGTTGTCGCAGATATTAGTTTATCTAAATCTGTTTCATGCATTATAAGAAAATCATAAATGCCATATGGAGCCTCTTTTTGCAATGGAAAATATGAACAAGCTGTAGGCTGCTCTAAGTCAAAATACAGTAATAGTGTTTTTAACCCCGAATGTGCTATAAACGCAGCAATATTAACTGCTGTAATAGATTTGGTAGAACCGCCTTTCGTATCGGCTATAGTGATCACTGTTGCATTTTTCTCTCATGATATTAACCCTTAAAAAATTTATTAAACATTAAAATCATGAATGGTGGCCCCTACTGGACTTGAACCAGTGACCAATCGATTATGAGTCGACTGCTCTGACCAACTGAGCTAAGGGGCCATTTCGATGTGCTACTTAGTTAGTAGGGTTGCGATTATAATAGAGTTAAATCGAATTTGCTATAGCTAATTAATAAAACAGGTTGGTTTGATTATTTATTGTTCTGTGATTTGTTAGATTTTATACAAGTTTAATTACTGATATTTTTTGTTTAATTAAACTGCTACAATAATTTAGTTTATTATTGATTATTGTTTTATTGGTTGAGGAAATATTATGTCTATAAAAAAATTATTATTTATTGGCGGTACGATGGTTGCGACTTTGCTTTTAGGTGCTTGTAGTAGTTCTAACTATCAACCTACTTCTGGCGGTAGTCAAGTTCAGTTTATTGATACCAAACCTGCTGCTTCTTGTCAGTTATTGGGTAAAGCAGAAGGGCGTCGTAGTAGTTTTTTTTCTGGTCTTAAAACACATAGTGAGCTTATTCGTGATGCGGCTTCTGACCTGATGAATAAAGCTGCTGCAATGGGTGGTAATATGATTTATAATGCACAGGATACTTCAATGCAATATATTTCTGATATTGCACCAACAGATGCGGTTATGGTTGGTGAGGTTTATAGCTGTAAATAATGCTGATTAAATAAAAAAGGGAGGTTTGCCTCCCTTTTTTGCTGATAGTAATGACTTGTAATATTTTGAGTTAAATTAGCTATTTTGTTTTTCAAATCGCTGCATAAAATCAATTAAATAATTGACGCCTTCTTGATCCATAGCGTTATAAATTGATGCTCGCATACCTCCTGCAATTCGGTGACCTTTAATGCCAATAATGTTAGCTTGAGTTGCTTCGCTTACAAATTTTTTATCCAACTCTTCATTTGGTGATAAGAAGGTAACATTCATAATTGACCGATTAGCTGCTACAACATTATTTCGATAAAAATCAGATTGGTCGATGAATTGATATAGTAATTGTGCTTTGGCTTGATTTCGTTGCTGCATTGCTTTTAGTCCACCAATGCCTTTTATCCATTTAAACACTAGCCCCGACAAATACCATGCAAATGTAGGTGGAGTGTTAAACATTGAATCATTGTCCATTAAGATTTTATAATCTAGTACTGATGGTAAGATTTTTTGTGCATAACCAATTAGATCTTCGCGCACAATAACTATAGTGATACCTGATGGCCCGATGTTTTTTTGTGCACCAGCATAAATGATGCCGTATCGGCTTACGTCAATAGGTTGCGATAATATGCATGAAGATAAGTCGGCTACAACAGTTTTGTTGTTGAAATTAGGCTCTTCGAAGATTTGAACACCGTCGATTGTTTCGTTTGGACAATAGTGTACATAAGCAGCATTATCATTTAATTGCCATTCTGACATAGATTTAACTGCCGTTAGTCCGTTTTGTTTGATAACAACACTTTGTTCATTCACTTGGCAATATTTGCTGGCTTCTTTGATTGCACACTGGCTCCAATAACCACTGTTAATATAATCGGCACTGGTTTTATTCCCTAAAATATTTAATGGAACTGCAGCAAATTGTGCTCTGGCACCACCTTGGCAATAGAGAATTTTGTAATTGTTAGGAACGTTTAATATTTCTCGTAGATCGTTGGTGGCCTCAATAGCACAGGCATCAAAATCTTTACCTCTATGGCTTAATTCCATGACTGATGCGCCAGTATTCTGCCAATTTAATAATTCAGTTTGAACTCGTTTTAATACTTCAGCAGGCAATTTTGCTGGACCTGCACTAAAATTATAACTTTTACTCATTATGATTCACTTTAATCCATTCAAAAAAGAATTCTATTTTTACACTGTATGAATAGATATACAATCAGATTTTTTGTCAAAAAGTTTCAGGTAAATATGTGTTTCAGTATAAAAAACCGGCTAATGCCGGCATAGCTGTTATTAGATTGATATAGGTGTTTATAAAAGTTGTTGCTTGGCAACTTCAATCGCTGATTTTATCTGTTGTGGTGAAACCCCACCTTTGGCACAACGTTTAGCTAAGCATGATTCTAATGATAATATTGGATAAACATCATTATCAATAGCTGAGCTAAATTTTTGTAGTTCTTCAAGCGAAAGTTCTTCGAGCGCTTTTTGCTTTGCTATTGCATCAACAACCGCTTCGCCAACAATATGATGAGCTTCACGGAACGGTATGCCTTTAGCAACTAAATAATCCGCCAGTTCGGTTGCATTAGAATAACCTTGTTTAGCGGCTTCTTGGCAATTTGTATAGTTAATCTTAATATCCTCTAGTACTAATACGGCCATATCTAGGCATTCTAGCCAAGTATCGAGTGCGTCAAATAGGTGCTCTTTGTCTTCTTGTAAATCTTTATTATAAGCAAGCGGTAAACCTTTGAAGGTCATTAAAGCACCCGTTAATGCGCCCGCAACCCGCCCTACTTTGCCTCGAATCAGTTCTAATGCATCTGGATTCTTTTTTTGTGGCATGAGTGAAGATCCTGAGGTCACTCGATCTGATAGTTCAACAAAATTGGCTTCGCCACTATTGAAAATAATCAGATCTTCAGCAAAACGCGATAGGTGTACCATACCTATTGAGGCATTATTTAATAGTTCAAGAATGTGATCACGGTCAGACACCGAATCCAAGCTATTATTCGTTGCTTGAGCAAACCCTAACCAATGTGCTAATTGCTCACGATCCATTGGATAGGCAGTTCCGGCTAATGCACCAGAGCCCAATGGACTAACATCTAAACGTTGTAATGTATCTTCTAAACGGCTAACATCACGACTTAGCATTTCAAAATAAGCCAAGCACCAATGCGAAAATGTAATTGGTTGTGCTCGTTGCAAGTGGGTGTAACCAGGTATAATGGCTTTTTGGTGCTGTTCAGCGGTTGTAACTAGTAATTGGCGTAAGTGATTTATTGCATTAATTAAATGAGGAATTTGGTCTTTACACCATAATTTTAAGTCGGTTGTTGATTGGTCATTACGGCTTCGTCCTGTGTGTAATTTTTTACCTAAGTCGCCAATTTTTTCAATCAGTTTTTGTTCAACCCAACTGTGTATGTCTTCGGCATCACTTTGTAAAATTTGGTTAGGATCTTGTTTAACCAATAGCAACAATTCATTTAAGGCTTTTTCTAATTTTTTTTGTTCATCATAAGATATAACGTTAACCGTCACCAATGCTTTTGACCAAGCAATTGAGGCAATGATATCTTGCTCTGCAAGACGATAGTCAAAGCGCAATGAATCATTAAAATGCTTAAATTGTTGATCTGCTTCTTGGCTAAAACGCCCACCCCATAATGCCATAATTACCTCAATATTATCTTAAATGAATGTTATCTTAATGATTAGCTGTACAATTTCAATTTTCGTTTTGTATATTTATTTTTATAATAAAATTAAATTTAATCAAGAATAATATATACAGGGCATTGCCTGTATATATTTATTATTATCGCTATTTTATTTGCAAATTGGCGTTTACTTTTTCGCTTTTTTGGCAGTTTGTTTTTGCTGTTCCTCATTTAAAGCACGTATACGTGATGATAATGAGAATAGACGAATAAATCCTCCGGCATGGCTATGATCATAAACTTCATCTTCACCAAATGTAGCAAATTCTTCATTATATAGGCTATTTGGTGATTTCTTTTGCACGGCAGTTGCATTACCTTTATACAGTTTAACCACTACTTCACCCGTCATGTCTTGTGCCAAAACTTCAGCCGCAGCTTGAATTGATCGACGATATGGTGCAAACCAGCGCCCATCATAAACAACATAAGCCATTTCAATACCTAGCTGTTCACGCCATTTAAAGCTGTCGCGGTCTAATATTAATTGTTCTAAACCACGTAATGCTGTCATCATTATTGTGCCGCCAGGCGTTTCATAACAACCACGCGATTTGATACCGACTAAGCGATTTTCAATAATATCAACTCGGCCAACACCATGTTTTGCACCAATTTTATTTAATGTTGCAACACAGTTATATGGTGATAATTTTTTCCCATTTACTGAAACCACTTCGCCTTTTTCAATACCAATGCTCACTAATTCTGGTTGGTTTGGAGCATCTTCAGGCGAAACAGTCCAAGCCCAGCAATCTGTATTAGCTTGGTTCCATGTGCTTTCTAACACACCTCCTTCAGTGGAGATATGCCATGCGTTTTCGTCACGGCTGTAAATTTTTTCAACGGTTGCAGTTGTTGGAATTTTACGAACTTTTAAATAATCAATTAATGCTTCGCGTGAACGCAGATCCCATTCACGCCAAGGAGCAATCACTTTAAGTTGTGGTGCAAGTGCAGTATAGGTTGTTTCAAAACGCACTTGGTCATTTCCTTTACCAGTCGCTCCGTGACAGAGTGTATCAGCCCCGACTTCTAACGCATATTCAACTTGCGCTTTTGCAATAATTGGACGAGCCATTGAGGTACCAAGATAATAAGTTCCTTCGTATAAGGCTCCTGTTTTTAAAACCGGATATACGTAATCTTTAACAAATTCTTCTCTTAAATCAACAACCTTACAAGCAACTGCTCCCGATGCCTTAGCCTTTTTTTCTACATCTTTTAGTTCTTTTGGATCTTGACCTACATTAGCAACAAAGGCATAAACTTCACATCCACCATAATTTTCTTTCAACCAAGGAATAATTGCTGATGTATCCAAACCACCCGAATAAGCCAACACAACCTTTTTTGTTCCACTTTTTTTCATGTTATACCCTTTCTAAATTAACTGACGATAAAAATGAGTTAAAGACATTTTTTTATTAATTGTTAGATATAGATAACTAGCTTAATATAATATCTGCTCAATATCTAAGCAATGATTCTTGTGCCTGTAGTGCCTGATTGCCCATTAAATAATTCGATGAGTTGGTAGGACTCTTTCCAACTAGCAATATCAATTGGTCGTCCTAAGGCCTTGGCGGCTTCGAAAGCTGAATTCACTTTAACAACCATACCGTCTGTAATAACACCTTTAGCAATCAGTTGTTCCGCTTGCGATTGAGTTAATGATTCAATGCGTTGTTTGTTTTCGTCAAGTACGCCAACTACATCAGACAATAATATTAAATCTGCATTTAAGGTCTTAGCTAGTGCTACCGCTGCGTGATCGGCATTAACATTCATCATTTGTCCCGCTTGAGTAATACCAATCGAGCTAATAATGGGAAGGTAACCCGAATTAATAAGTAGATTGATTAATGTAGGATCGCCAGCTTTGGCTTCACCAACATAACCTAAATCTTCTGAAATTTGTTTAACTTCTACACTATTACCGTCAGCTAAACAGAGTCCTACACTTGCTATTTGCTGTTTTTTTGCTTCTGACAATAAAGTAGTATTGGCACTGCCAGCAAGGCTACCAACAATAACGTCAATTTGATCAGCAGGAGTTACCCGTAATCCATTGCGACGGACTACGGGTAAAGAAAGCCTATCCATTAATGAATCAACGACCGTACCACCACCATGAACAATAATTAATGATCGTTGAAAATTTTTTTTGTACTCACTAATAACGTCAAATAATTTACTTAAGGCATCTTTATTATCGAGTAATACGCCTCCAACTTTTATAATTAATGGTTTCATTTTAGTTTCCTATTAATTTAACCTACTTTTAATTCATTAAAAATTTTGTACAGAGTTTAGAAATAATTCACTCATTTTTATAATAGTGATGTGGTTTCATCAAAATTATATCGAATGTTCATACACTGCACAGCTTGTGCTGCTGCGCCTTTTAATAAGTTATCTTCAACAGAAATTAATATTAAATGACGATCTTTTAATACAAATCCAATATCGCAATAAGGCAGACCAATGACAGATTTTAATGCGGGCCAATCTTTTTGATAAACTCTAATCAAAGGTTTATTTTGGTAATATTTATTTAAAGCTTTAAGGATATCTTGTGATTTAACGCCTTTTTTTACTCGACAAGTAATTGTGGTGTGGATACCTTGTTTAAAACAGCCTAAATGAGGTGTAAAGATTACTTCTTGACCTAAATGTGTTGCAATTTCGGGTTGGTGTCGATGCGTAAAAAGTCCATAAGCATGTAAACTTACTTCACAAAATATATTATTATGCGAAGGTTTTCGCCCTGCTCCACTCACCCCACTCACAGCATTAATAACAGGCCATTGTGAATTATCTAGTAGCTCCTCCTCGATTAATGGTTTTAGTGGTAATTGTGATACTGTAGGGTAACATCCTGGTACAGCAATAAGTTGTGCCTGTTTGATTTGTTCACTATTCCACTCTGCTAAACCATAAACTGCTTTATCTAACCATTTTAGATGTTGATGGGTAAAACCATAATAATCGGTATAAAAACTAGCAGAGTTAACTCTAAACGCACCCGACAAATCAAAAACTGTACAACCATGTTCTAAAAAATAAGGAGCTATATTGTGGCTGATAGCATGTTCAGTAGCTAAAAAAACAATATCAAGATCATTGATATAGGCAGAATAATTGGCAGTGGCAATAAGTGGTAAGTCAACAACACCTTTTAATTGGGGATGTAAATCGTAATCAGAAATCAGCTTGCCACCATCTTGACTGTTCTCTGATACAGTTAATGCAATAAGTTCAATATGTGGATGTTTGTGTAGATAATAAGCTAATTTTGCACCAGCATAGCCACTCGCACCAACAATAATTGCCTTTAACATACCTATCCTTATCTATTATTATGCAATAATGAGTATATAGTAGGCTATTTATAAAACTAGCACAAGCACAAAATGAATTTTTATTCACTTTTTTTGAATTTAATTTCAAATGTTTTTTTGCAGATACCCTAATATTCTAACGTATTATGTTGTATTAAATTGTTTTTTAGTAAATATAGACACGAGTAGTCTGTTCGAAATATCTGCCGATAAAGATCGGCAGGTGAGGTGTTGGATTATTTTAATAAAGTTGCTGATTTTAATATCGCTATCAATAATTCCCAATAACGATAAACACTTTGAATGTTAACTTTTTCATCTGGTGAATGCGGCGAAACAATCGTTGGTCCAATTGATATCATATCCATATTTGGATAACTTTGCTTAAATAAACCACATTCAAGCCCTGCATGAATCACCATTATTTTAGCTTTTTGAGAAAAAATTTCGTGATATTTATCTTTAGCAAGCTTTAAAAGCCGTGAATCTAAATTAGGTTCCCAACCTGAATAACCGCCACTTATTTCATAATTAGCATCTGCTAATTGGCTAAGTGATGTCAATGTTGATACCACTGCATCTTTAGCGCTATCGACTTGAGAACGAATAAGAAAATGGACATTAAGTTGATTGTCCTCAATACTAACAATACCTAAATTGAGCGATGTTTCAACCACACCATGAAGTTGATCGCTCATTCTAACTACACCATTAGGCGCTGAATTTAACCAGCTTATGATTTTATTTTGATGCTCTGTAGTTAATACGCGTTTTACTTTGTTTGATTCAACTTCCGATAACGTTATTTCGATAGCAGGTTCTACATGACCTAACTCATTGTGTAAAATTGTTTGATATTGTTTAACAATGGTTTCTAATTTTGGCAGTTCTTGTTTATTTAGTGTAATTTCAATAAAGGCTTCTCTTGGGATCGCATTACGTAGTGAACCACCTTTTATATCAGCTAATCTAAACGAGATATCTTGTGCATATTGCGCTAAAAAGCGAGCCATCAATTTAATTGCATTACCACGACCAAGGTGAATATCACAACCTGAATGTCCACCTTTTAATCCTTTAAGTGAAATATTCATATAACAATCATGCCTTTCTGGCATTACTGCATAAGTAACGGCAAAGGTTGTAGTAAAGTCAACGCCGCCAGCACAACCTGTAAATATTTCGCCTTCATCTTCAGAATCAGTATTAATTAGATAGTGACTTTTTAACCAATTAGGTTGTAAACCAAAGGCGCCGTGCATACCAGTTTCTTCTGATATTGTTATCAATACTTCAATCGGTCCATGTTCAACAACAGGATCGATTAAAACAGCTAACGCAGATGCTAACCCAACGCCATTATCAGCACCTAATGTCGTTCCTTTGGCTTTTACCCATTCGCCATCAACATAAGCTTGAATTGGATCGGTTAAAAAGTCGTGACGAGTATCTTCATTTTTTTGTGGCACCATATCCATGTGAGCCTGTAATGCAATTGATGGGCACTCTTCCATACCTTTGGTAGCAGGTTTACTTAACAAAATATTACCTACTTTATCAAGTTTGCAATTAATACCATGAGTATTGGCAAAATCAACAATATATTTAGTTATCATTTGTTCATGGTGAGACGGGTGCGGAATTTTACAGATATCATTAAAAATCTGCCAAATAAATTTGGGCCTTAAGGTAGAAAGCATAATATAACCTCAATATTAAGTATGTAATAAATTAATGAGTGGTTTTTTTTATCTAATCACATTATAATAAAGTGCAATTTTACATCTATTTTTAGTTCATTAATATTTATTTATTCGTACAATCGATTAAAATTGCAGGTTACCCATGTCAACAGATCAAATTTTATTAACAGAAGAACAAATCCAAGCAAAAAAGCAACATAAAGCAGAACTTATTGCTGAAAAGAAAAAATTCAATGTCACTTGGGAAATGTTACAGTCCTACGGGCGCCAACTTTCTGAACGCTTATTACCTGCAAATCAATGGAAAGGTATTATTGCCGTTAGCCGTGGCGGATTAGTTCCAGCGGCGATCTTAGCGCGTGAATTAAGTATTCGCTATGTCGATACCGTTTGTATTTCAAGTTACGACCATGACCACCAACGTGAAAAGCTAATATTAAAACAAGCCAATGGCGATGGTGAAGGTTTTATTGTTGTCGATGATTTAGTTGACACTGGTAGTACCGCTCATACAATCCGTGAAATGTATCCAAAAGCTCACTTCGTAACTATTTTTGCCAAACCTGCAGGTAAACCACTTGTTGATGATTATATTGTCGATATTGCACAAGATACTTGGATTGAACAACCGTGGGATACAGGCGTAACGTTTGTTAAACCTATTAGCGATCATAAATAATCAATAAGGAAGTTAAGGTTGTTATGGCAACTACCAAAAATCTAACTGAACAGATCTTCAAACCACAATTTGATTATCCTGAAACTTCAACACTTATCAATCGCATTGATAATAGTGATGGTAGTAGCATTAGTGCCTTTGATGGTGAAATTGACTCCAAATGGTATCGAATTATTAATCCCATTTTGTGGCATTGGCGTGGATTACCTAAATTAGAGACTGAAGCAGTTTTATCAAAAATAGCCGCTTCAACTCGATGCCACACAAATGATAACTGGTTAGACACTGTTGTTGGCTATCAATCTGGCAACTGGATCTATGAATTTTTAAATCAAGCAGCGGTATGGCAAGCTAAAGCTGAATCAATTGATAAAGCTAGTCTTACTGATGAAGATAAAAATAATTTACACAATTATTATCTTATAGCCAGCATATATGCAAGTATTGCTAGTTATCCTCATTTTAAAAATGATGAACTAGCAATGTATGCCCAAACATGTGCTTATCAGTATTATGCAAAAACTCTTCAATTTTCGCCATTTTTAATAAAAGAACTGGAATTTAAAGTCGATAATCGTAGTGTAAAAACAATTTTACATTTACCAAAATGCGAAGGGATTTGCCCTGTTGTGTTGATTTGTAATGCGTTAGGCAATTTGCAGATCGATTATTATCGTTATTTTAGTGAATTTTTAGCACCACATGGATTTGCCATGCTAACTGTTGATCTACCAACTATTGGTTATAGCCGTAACTTTGCTTTATCACAAAATAGTAGCCAAATTCATCAAGCTATATTAGAACAGTTGTCTTCTGTACCATGGATTGATGATCATCGTGTTATTGTTGCTGGATTTAGGTTTGGTTCGCATCTTGCCACACGTTTAGCCTATTTGATGCCAAATAAAATAAAAGGCATATTTAACTTTACTCCGCTTATTCATCAAATCTTTGTCAATAAAGATCTACAAAAAAATCTACCAAATAGTTATAAGGATATGTTAGCTAGCCGTTTAGGATTACCTTCAATATCCAACCAACAATTAGCAGCAGAATTGAATTATTTTTCACTCAAAAATCAAGGCCTTTTAACTCATGCTTGTCATGTGCCTGTTATGAATATCATCTTTGAGGATGATAAGTTAAGTGATCTTTGTGAGGCAAAATTAATTCATTCAATCAAACAAAATAAAGTAATAACTGTACCTAAAACGCAGTTACAAAAAAGTTTGCATCAGGCGTTAACACAATCAGTAAAGTGGATGAAGTCTGTTATATAACGCGAAAAAATAAGAATATGCTATGACTATTAAAAAACAACAAACCGTGGTTGTTAAGTTAGGTACCAGTGTACTAACAGGTGGAACAAAACAACTTGATCGAGCACAAATAGTTGAGTTGATAAGACAATGCGCAAGTCTACATAAAGATGGACATAAAATTATCATTGTTACATCTGGTGCAATTGCAGCTGGACGCGAATATCTTAACTTCCCTACCCTACCTAATACTGTTGCTTCAAAGCAATTACTCGCTTCTGTTGGACAAAGTAAGCTTATTCAACTTTGGGAACAGCTATTTTCTATCTATAAGATCTATATTGGTCAAATGTTACTTACCCGTGCAGACCTTGAAGATCGTGAAAGATTTTTAAATGCCCAAGACGTTTTAAAAGCAATGTTAGATAATCATATCGTTCCTGTCATCAATGAAAATGATGCTGTTGCAACCGCAGAAATTAAAGTTGGCGATAATGATAACTTATCAGCGCTAGCTGCCATTTTAGCCGAAGCAGATAAGTTGATTTTATTAACTGATATTGAAGGTCTTTATACAGCCGATCCAAGAGCTGATAAAAGTGCCAAGTTAATTCATGAAATTGATCATATTGACGATAATTTGCGAAGTATCGCCGGTGGTAGTGTTTCAGGGCTTGGCACGGGTGGCATGAGCACAAAATTACAAGCAGCAGAAGTAGCAGGAAGTGCAGGTATAGAAGTTATTATCGCTGCAGGAAATAAATCAAATGTTATTATTGATATTGTCAATAATAAACCGATTGGAACACATTTTTCACCACAAAAAACACCACTAGAGCATCGTAAACACTGGTTGTTTGGTGCACCAAAAGCAGGCAAAGTGTTATTAGATGATGGTGCTGTTAATGCGATTTTAAATAATGGTAGTTCACTATTACCTAAAGGGATTATCAGCGTAGAGAAAGATTTTTCTCGTGGTGAAGTGATTGATATTTGCGATAAATTTGGCAAACGCATTGCGCGCGGTGTTAGTCGTTATAACAGTGATGCTTTAAGGCAAATTGCTGGGCATCATTCGCAAGAAATTAGCCAAATTATTGGCTATGAATATGGTCACGTTGCTGTTCACCGTGACGATATGATAATTAAAACAATAAACAATAAGGAGTAAAAATTATGGGATTAGCTATTGGTGGCATAATTGCCAATTGGTTTGCCGTATTAATATTTTATCTTAATGCTTTATTAAACTATGATGAGGCATCTCGGACACTTTTACCATTTGCTATTATTTTTTCTTTGGTTGCTACTGTAGGATTAATTATTGCAACAAACAATAAAAAAATTGGAGGTGTATTAATCATTATAGGTAGCATTTTTTTTATACCTTTAGGATTAATCGGTGTTTTCGGTGGAAGAAAAATTATGAGTCAAGAAATTGCAAGATCTTTTGATGAAAGACGCAATTTTTAGAACATAAAAGGATATTACAATATATAGGATAAAAAATGAAATCAAAAAATCAAACTGTTAAACAATTTTATGCACGATATTTGGCAATGTCTCGTATTGCCGTTTGTCTCATTGCTATCATAGTAATGTTAGTCATAGCTCCAGAATTATGGTATAATATTACAATGTTACTATTGGTACTAGTTATATCAATTTGGCACTATTTTATGGTATATATTACCATTGGTGAAGATTTTATTACACTCAGACCTGCACTAGTAAGAAGCGATATAAGTGTGCTTTTCGATGAAATCAAATCTATTAGATATGAGCCTAAAAAAATATTTATAGAATACTGTAATAAAATAAGTAAACAGGAATCTACTTTAAAGATACCTTTAAGTGGTTTAGATAATGACACAAAAACAGAACTTTTAAACACTTTACATACAGTTTTAAAAGATAAAGAGTCATAAATTGATGCTTATTAGAGCAAAGAAGCACTGTTCTTTGCTCATATTTTCATCCATACAGCAATTCTTAAATAGTAAAATATTATTTTTATATCTCACTTAAGTTTTACTTCTTTTCAAGAAAAGTATATTTTTGATATCTATCATTGATATTAAAATTTATTATGAATTTAATTTGTGAGATCATAACGATAATACAAGACGAGTGAGTAATGAAATAAAGATTTCTTATTAAATTTTAATACAATGTTAACGTTAGATAAAAATTATTTTAGAGAAAATACCGCTTAGCAAATAGAATTGTAAAAAATAAACTTTAGAGGCAACTATAATGTTACAACAAATAGGTAAAGCAGCCAAGCTTGCTTCATATCAATTGGCACAATGCCCTACTTCAACTAAAAATAAAGCTTTAACCATTATCGCTGATTTATTAGAAGAACACAGTGCAACAATTCTTGCAGCTAATGGGGAAGATATTAAATTGGCCAAAGATCAAGGGTTAAATGAAGCAATACTTGATCGCTTATTGTTAACACCCAAACGACTATCTTCTATTGCCAATGATGTCCGTAAAATCATTTCATTAACTGATCCTATTGGTCAAATCATTGATGGTTCTACTTTAGAAAACGGTTTAAAGTTACACCGTCACAGAGTGCCGCTTGGCGTTATTGGTGCGATTTACGAGGCTCGACCAAATGTAACAATTGATATTGCAGCTCTTTGTTTAAAAACAAGCAATGCCGCAATACTTCGCGGGGGTAAAGAGACAATCAATACTAATATGGCCACAATTTCTGTTATCCAAAAAGCGTTAAAACAAGTTGGTTTACCTCAAACAGCTGTTCAATGTATTAATAATCCAGATCGTAAATATATTCATGAGTTACTTAAACTCGATAAGTATATCGATATGATTATCCCCCGAGGTGGTGCATCTTTACATAAATTATGCCGTGAACATTCAACAATACCCGTCATTACAGGTGGTATTGGAGTCTGTCACATTTTTGTTGATGAAACTGCTGATTTTGATAAAGCCCTACCAATTATTGTCAATGCCAAAACTCAGCGCCCAAGCACTTGTAATACGCTTGAAACGCTACTAGTTCATCGAAATATTGCGGAGCAGTTTTTACCTAAATTCAGCCAGATCATGGCAGATAATAACGTGATTTTACATGCAGATCCAAGCTGTTATGACATATTAAAAATGGGGACAGCAACTGTCCTCCCCATTAAAGATGAGGAATTACAGCAAGAATGGTTATCAAAAGATTTAAACGTAATCATTGTTGATTCACTTGAACTGGCTGTAGAGCATATCCGCGAATATGGTACGGGTCATTCTGAATCCATTCTCACGCGTAACTTGCTTAATGCAGAACGGTTCGTAAATCAGGTTGATGCAGCTGCAGTTTATGTCAATGCATCAACACGTTTTACTGATGGTGGACAATTTGGATTAGGTGCAGAAGTAGCAGTTAGTACACAAAAACTACATGCACGCGGACCAATGGGACTCGAAGCTTTAACTACCTATAAATGGATAGGTTTTGGAGACAATTTAATTCGTCAATAATAAAATTCTGTTTAATATAACTGTTCGGACGTCCCGAACAGTTTTTTTATGCTTAACCAAACTAATCAAAATTACGCATTAATAATGCATAATTTAAATCGATTTCTTCAGGAATTGGAATATAAACAATATGACCATCGCCTAAACCGGCAGGAACAAGTTGTCCTTTTTTGTTTTCCATTCGCTCAATCTTGAAAGTCTTATTACCCTTCGGTGTCATTATTTCAACGCTATCCCCAACAGAAAATTTATTTTTTACAATAACTTCAGCCAACCCATTTAATTGCTCACCACTAAACTCACCAACAAATTGTTGTCTTTCCGAAACAGAATGGCTATGTTCGTAGTTTTGCATTTCTTCATGCTTATGGCGACGTAGAAATCCTTCTGTATACCCTCGATGAGCAAGTGCATTAAGTTCTTGTAATAAGCGAGGATCAAAAGGCTTACCTTCACTAGCAGCATCAATAGCTTGGCGATACACTTGTGCTGTTCTTGCACAATAATAAAAAGATTTAGTTCTTCCTTCAATTTTGAGCGAATGTACACCAATTTTTGTTAAATCATCTACTAGTTCCACTGCTCTTAAATCCTTTGAGTTCATAATATATGTACCATGCTCATCTTCGTAAGCTTGCATATATTCACCTGGGCGACCTGATTCTTCAAGCATAAATACTTTACTAGTAGTTTGACCAATTCCTAATGTTGGTTCAACTTGTTTTACCGAGATCGGTTCACATTTATGTACAATTTGCCCCACTTCGTCTTCTTTACCCTCAGCAACTTTATATTCCCAACGGCAGGCATTAGTACATGTCCCTTGATTTGAATCACGCTTATTAATATAGCCCGAAAGCAAGCAGCGCCCAGAATATGCCATACACAATGCACCATGGATAAACACTTCTAACTCCATTTCAGGAACTTTTTCTCGGATTTCAGCAATTTCATCTAGTGATAATTCACGCGATAAAACAACTCGAGTTAATCCCATTTGATGCCAAAATTTTACTGTTGCCCAGTTAACAGCATTCGATTGTACAGATAAGTGAATTTCCATATCAGGAAAATGTTCGCGAACTAACATGATTAAACCTGGATCTGACATAATAAAAGCATCAGGTTTCATATTTACAATGGGTTCTAAATCACGAATAATAGTTTTTAACTTCGAGTTATGTGGTGCTATATTTACGACTACATAAAACTTCTTACCTTGAGCATGGGCTTCGTTAATACCAATTGCTAGATTTTCATGATTAAATTCATTATTACGAACTCGTAAACTATATCGCGGTTGGCCAGCATAAACAGCATCTGCACCATATGCGAAAGCATAACGCATATTTTTTAAAGAACCGGCAGGAGAAAGTAATTCTGGTTTTGCATATAAATTTGTCATTAAAAATGCCTCTGATTTCAGGTCAGTATTACTTATAAGTAATAGGTTAAGCAAAATAGGATGGGCATTTTACGCTTTAGCCTATCTGTTGGCAAATTTATTATACTCCAAGCTATGAAAAACTTTCAGTTATTGCTTTTCCCAACACTTCTCTCTTTGTTTATGTATGATTAGTTAACTTTTATTATTCAATAATGGTAAATATTCATCCCATCGGTATTCTCTAATTGGCATGGGATTGGCCTCTTTAAAATATAAAACTAATGCAGGTTTAATACCATTCCAATTATCCACAAACTCATGTCTAACAAGTTTACCATTTTTGATTAACTTCTTTGCTTTTGCATGATAATTAAAGTAGCCCATAAATAATGTTAATAAATTAGCTTATAAAATTGAAAAATAAATATAACTGAAAAAAATAAAAATTGATTAATTCTAAAAAATGGAGGCGCGTCCCGGAGTCGAACCGAGGTAGACGGATTTGCAATCCGCAGCATGGCCACTCTGCCAACGCGCCTTGGAGGTCTATCTGAATAGGTTGCAAATAGTATCACTGGCTTGACTAATCGTCAAGATTAAATAGATTATAATTACAGCAGTCACTTTATTTTTAACTAACCATAGTATGAGTAAACAGCATATTCCTCAAAAAGATCACACAAAATATGTGTTTAAATTTTATTTTATGCTAGAACAAATTGTACAATATTATCCTGATGTTTCGGGATATTTATAGATCCAGGTAATATCTGGATAATTAGCAAATGCACTTGGAAATAAATAATAACCACTTAATGAAGGAAAATGAGTGTGTTTCCATTCAATATTAAAATCAGGTTGGAATTTAATAATCGAATCAAAAAGTAACGTTGTACAATAAAGATGTGTCTCTTCACGGGGTGCTAATACAAAAGCTTGTCCTTTCTTTGTTAAAAGATCATCGACTATATTTTGCTTTTGCATTTCAGATAAAAAATTAGGTCTTGCTATAGCATATGTTTCGGCTAGTTCAGGCGTTATAAACTCTGCTAAAGTTGATACAATAACTTGGTTAGGATGGTCCTCATCATCGCTAGTCGTAGCATGAATAATTCTAATTTCTGGATTGATTGATATAATCATACCAATATGTGAAAAATCTCCACCACCTAATTGATTGACAATAAGGCTATCGGTTTGAACGCCTTTTCTAAAGATCCAATCCCCTACTTTAATTAAATAAGGCAATTTAGCTGTTGAATTTGAAAAATAAACAGGCTCGCTAGCAAAAACTAAATTTACTAGCATAATAAAAATAATAAGAAAAAATCTGCAATACTTCATCAAAATTCATTCTTAATTAAAAAGGGCAAATAATATTTACCCTTTTATAATTTTTGAGAACAAAATAGTTATAATATAACTACTTTATTTAAGGTTAATTAACCATTTACCATCAGCTTTGATTACTGATATATTTTTTTCCTCTTTTTTAGTATTATCTTTAAAAAATACAGTAGTTTTCACTTTAGCCATAGTTTTTTCATCATTGGTATATTCTGCTGGTGCAGATTCAACTTTATCAAGTCCGCCATGATCATCGGTGAATTTTTTCCCACGCACTAACGCTTCTTGCATTTTACTCTTAACAAACATTCTCATATCCATATCTGTGTTATCACTATCTTTAGGAAAATTAATTAGACTCATAACTGTATCTGTATCACCTTTATAGATTGCTGTGATAAATTTTTCTGATACTTTTTCAGGAGAATCATCATTCGAGCATGCTGTTACCATAAGTGCTAATAAGAAAATGCTTAAAAACTTTATTACTAATTTCATTTTTATTTCCGTTCCTAGTATTATTTATGTTTAATATTAATATGTTAGAATTATGATCCTAAATTAAATCCACAGAAAGAATCACAGAAAGCGACAAAATAATACTATATAATCAAATAATTGCAAAGTAATATGGAATAATAACTACTATTTAAAATTTAAAAGGATATCTTGCCAACTTTGATCTAATTTAGCTTCAATAATCATTGGTTTATGTTGGATTGGATGTTTGATTTCAAGTTTGCTTGCATGTAACATCAATCGTTTGATATTAAAGTAAGTTGCAAATGCACGATTCTGATGTAAATCACCATGTTTGCTATCTCCCAATATCGGATGGAAAATATGTTTCATATGGCGACGTAGTTGATGTTTACGACCGGTTTGTGGTTTTAATTCAACAAAACTATACCTTGCTGTTTCAAATTTGCCGACCTTAATCGGAACTTCAATTTTGCTTATAGATTTGTAAAATGTGACGGCATCTTGTGCTGGTTTATTCTTATTAGTAAATTTATCTGCAATTTTATCTAATTCTTCAACTAAAGGGTAATTAATCACCGCTTCCCCCTCAACATAACCGCGCACAATCGCATGATACGTTTTTTCAATTTGTTTTTTTGCAAATTCTTCTGACATAATTCTTGCTACATCACTAGAAAGAGCAAACAACAAAACACCAGAGGTTGGTCTATCTAGCCTATGTATAGGAAAGACATGTTGACCGATTTGATCACGCAATGTTTGCATCACAAAAACTGTTTCAGTTTTGTCTAACCAACTGCGATGCACAAGCCAACCAGATGGTTTGTTAATGGCAATTAAGTCATCATCTTGATAAAGAATTTCAAACATAGAATATTTATTAAAATATCAATTATAAAAAGAGTTCTTCAAGCTCTTTAGCTATACTAGGACCGTTATTATCACCAATGGCATAATTTGCTTTGGCTTTCACTTCATCATCAGCATTACCCATCGCAATCCCTAATCCAGCAATAGATAACATAGTTATGTCATTATAACTGTCACCAAAAGCGACTATTTCGCCTAAATCAATATTTTCGTGCTCTGCCCAGTGAGTTAACCCATTTCCTTTGGTATTTCCTTTAACTGCAACATCTGCTCGATTTGACCAAGACCATTCGCACGAAAACACACCTAAGGAATTAACTGCATTTGAAAATTGTTGTAAAGCAGGTATATTATGACTACTTGTTGCAAATTTAAAAATAGCGCCAGATTGCTCAATAACTTTTTCAAAATCGTCTACTTTTTTAATTTCAGGTTGTAAAAACTCAGGCAATGATTTAACCCACTTAAAAAAGTTTTCTAGATGATCATCTAACAATTCATAAGTCATCATTTTATCAGTATAAATTAATGTATGAATACCATATTGATTGACAAGATTTAGTAGCATTCTAGCCTGATCTTTCGTCATTGGTTTAGCGGCAAAAGCGTTTTGTTTCTCAAAATCATAGATATAAGATCCATTACAACAAATTGCCGGGGTTGATAATTTGAGCTGATAGTAATAAGGATAAATTACAGAATGATGCCGCCCTGAAACTAAAATAACTTTCACACCTTTAGCTGTAATTTTTTCAATGGCCGCTATTGTTTCTGGTAAAATTAAACGATTGCCGGCTAACAACGTACCATCCATATCAAAGGCTACGGCTTTATACTTCATATAATACCTCTTTTCATTTCTGATCTTAGTTATAAAGACTGACTAAGTACTAAAAGTTCAATAAAATTATAATTCTATTTTTTGACGACCAACAAACGAATGCGATAAGGTGGTACCATCTACCATTTCGAGTTCACCACCAACTGGAACACCATGAGCTATTCTTGTTGCTGTTACATTAAACTCTGCACACATTTGCGCAATATAATTAGCTGTTGCATCACCTTCGACGGTGGGATTAGTGGCTAAAATAACTTCGCTAATCGACTCTGAAGATAGTTTTTTTTTCAATAAATCAAGACCTATATCACTAGGGCCAATACCATCTAAAGGTGATAAATGCCCTAATAATACAAAATAGCGACCACTATACTGCCCAGTTTGTTCAATGGCTACTATATCTGCTGGAGTTTCAACCACACAAAGCTGTTCACTACTTTGACGACGAGCATTTGCACAAATAGTACAGGTTTCTTGTTCGGTAAAAGTTCGGCATTCCTTGCAATGGCCGATATTTATCATTGCTTCATGTAGCTCGTGAGCTAATTTAATGCCACCTTGTCGATTTCGTTGTAATAAATGAAAGGCCATTCGTTGCGCCGATTTTGGACCAACGCCAGGTAAACAACGCAATGCTTCCATAAGTGATTCTAATAATGGGCTTATTTGCATGAATTATTTGGTTTCCACATATTTGAGTTTTAAGATAATAATACCTTTTTTAAAAAATCTATCAAACAAGAATTATTCTATTGTTTAATTAACTAACGATAAAATCAAAAAGATTGCAGAAAATAAGTAGGTAGGATGTTACATAACGTACAATCTATGTTATAAAAGCACTATTCAAATATATAACATTATTATGTATAAATTTTTAAGCTATCTTTTGTTCTTGCTACGATGATAACTTTTTGGTTCTTCACCTTTAAAAAGACGCATAATGTTATTATTATGGCGAACAATAATTAAACACGAAAGCATTGCTACAGGTAAAGTAAGCTCAGGTTTGAATAACCAAACATAAAATGGTGCCATAAGAAAACCAACAATTGCAGATACCGAAGAATATCCTGTTATTAGTAAAGTAAGTAACCAAGTTAAAATAAAGCAACTCGTAAAATCAAACCCAATTGGAACCATCATACCTAACGCAGTTGCAACACCTTTTCCTCCACGAAAATGAAAAAAGCAGGGGAAAATATGTCCTAAACAAGCAAAAATACCAATAATACCTAAAAAGAAAGGTGTAATACCAAGCCGATATGAAATATAAACAGGAATTGTGCCTTTCAACATATCAAAGATTAAAACAAAAATGGCTGGTAATTTGCCATTGAGTCGTAAAATATTGGTTGCTCCAGGATTGTGAGAACCATGTTCCGAAGGATTAGGTAAATGCATGATGTAACTAATGATCATTGCACCAGAAAGCGATCCAAAAATATAGGCGACTACGATCATCAATACAATTAGCAATGTCAAAATACAACCCCTTTCATCAACCACACCATGCTAATAGTTGCGCTTAAGAATCTTACCAAACTCGGTATAAATCCAGTTTCTGTCTATTTTCCGTACTTATCTAACTATAATATAAATTAGAGTATATAAAAAGACTGGGCGTTACTCTTCGCCTGTTCTTTATATGCTAATTAATAATAATCCTAAACTATTTTTTGTTTTTCCAACAACGGTTTTAAATATTTTCCAGTGAAGGAATGTTTAGATTTCGCAACCTCTTCTGGCGTCCCTTCGGCAATAATTTCTCCACCACCATTACCACCTTCTGGTCCTAAGTCCACAATCCAGTCTGCTGTTTTAACTACATCCAAATTATGCTCGATAACAACGATAGTATTGCCTTTATCTCGTAATGAATGTAATTGCGTTAGTAATTGTTTCACATCTGCAAAATGTAGACCTGTTGTTGGTTCATCTAAGATATACAAAGTGCGACCAGTATCTCGCTTAGATAATTCTTTTGCCAGTTTTACTCGTTGCGCTTCACCACCCGATAATGTTGTTGCTGACTGTCCAATTGTGATATAAGAAAGCCCAACATCAATCAATGTTTGCAGTTTGCGCGCTATCATTGGCACAGCATCAAAAAACTCACGCCCCTCTTCAACTGTCATATTTAAAATTTCGTTAATAGACTTTCCTTTATATTTGATCTCTAAGGTCTCACGGTTATAACGGGCACCATGACACTGATCACAAGGAACATAAATATCAGGCAAAAAGTGCATTTCAACTTTGATTAAACCATCACCTTGACAAGCTTCACAGCGTCCTCCCTTAACATTAAAACTAAAGCGCCCTGGATTGTAACCTCGAGAGCGAGATTCTGGTACACCAGCATAAAGTTCACGGATAGAAGTAAAAAATCCCGTATAAGTTGCTGGATTAGAACGTGGCGTACGTCCAATTGGGCTTTGGTCAATTGCAATTACTTTGTCAAAATGGTTAAGTCCTTTGATTGCTTTATAGGGTGCTATTTCAGTTTTTTCTGCACCATTGAGTTCGTTTTGGGCAAGGGGATATAAAGTATCATTAATTAAGGTTGATTTTCCCGAACCCGATACACCAGTGATACATGTAAATAAGCCAATTGGAATATTTAATGTCACATCTTTAAGATTATTGCCGGTTGCACCAATAAGAGATAACATTTTCTTCTTATCGACTTTGGTGCGAATAGTTGGTATTTCAATTTTTTCTTTACCGGATAAATATTTTCCTGTTAAAGATGTTTTACATGCCATTATTTGTTTGGGTGTTCCCTGAGCAACAACTTCACCACCATGAACCCCTGCCCCAGGACCAATATCAATCACATAATCAGCAGCCATAATAGCTTCTTCATCATGTTCAACGACTATAACAGTATTACCTAAGTCACGTAAATGCGTTAAAGTGCCAATCAGACGAGTATTATCTCGCTGATGTAATCCAATAGAAGGTTCATCTAGCACATACATCACGCCAACAAGACCTGCACCAATTTGGCTTGCTAATCGAATACGTTGTGCTTCACCACCTGACAATGTTTCAGCGGATCTTGAAAGCGTTAAATAGTTAAGTCCAACGTTAATCAAAAATTGTAAACGATCGTTGATCTCTTTCAAGATTTTTTCTGCAATTTGAGCTCGTTGCCCTGTCAATGTCAATTTATCAAAAAAATCCTTGGCTTGTTGCGTACTTAAATCACTAATTGTTGGTAAATTTGTATCATTAATAAACACATTTCTTGCTGCCGTACATAACCTAGAACCACCACAACAAGGACAAGGTCGATGGCTAATATATTTTGCTAGCTCTTCACGGATGGTTTGTGATTCAGTTTCTTTATACCGACGAGCTAAATTATTAATAATCCCTTCAAACGGATGTTTACGCTTAACCACATCACCACGATCGTTTGAATAAACAAACTGAATTTCGGTATTACCTGATCCATTTAATAAAATATCTTTTATCTTCTCAGGTAATTTTTCATACGGTTTATCAATGTCAAACTTATAATGATCCGCTAATGATTTTAGCATCTGGAAATAGTAAAAATTGCGACGGTCCCAACCTTTAATCGCACCAGCAGCTAATGAAACTTCTGGCATTTGTATAATACGTTTTTGGTCAAAATATTGTTGAACCCCCAGACCATCACACTCAGGACAAGCGCCAGCGGGATTATTGAACGAGAATAATCTCGGCTCTAACTCAGAAATACTGTAACCACAAATAGGACAGGCAAAATTAGCCGAAAATAAATATTCTTCAGCTTGTGGATCATCCAAATTGGCCACTTTAACAATACCATTAGTGATCGAAAGAACCGTTTCAATCGACTCTGCTAAACGAAGTTTTAAGTCGTCACGAATACGAAAACGATCAACAACAACCTCAATGGTATGCTTTTTTTGCAATTCAAGAATTGGGGGATCAGAAAGATCATATACATCGCCATCCACTCGTACCCGAATATAACCACTAGCCGCAAGTTGCTCGAACAGTTTAATAAACTCTCCTTTACGCTCGGTAACCACAGGGGCAAGTAGCATATAACGATTATCAGTCGGTAATGCCATGATACTATCGACCATCTGCGATATCGTTTGTGCAGCTAACGGTAAATGATGATTTGGACAACGAGGTTCTCCAATTCGAGCAAAAAGCAAACGTAAGTAATCATAAATTTCAGTGATAGTTCCTACTGTCGAACGAGGGTTATGCGAAGTTGATTTTTGCTCGATCGAAATTGCAGGTGATAATCCTTCAATATGATCTACATCAGGTTTTTCCATCAATGATAAAAACTGACGAGCATACGCCGACAACGATTCAACATAACGACGTTGCCCTTCAGCATATAAAGTATCAAATGCTAACGAAGATTTACCTGATCCAGAAAGACCTGTAATAACAACTAATTTATCTCTTGGAATGGTTACATTAATGTTTTTTAGATTGTGCGTTCTCGCACCACGAATATCGATATCTTTGATTGACATAGATCTCTTCTTTTTTGTGTTTTTAAACAAAATGGATAGAAAATTAACTGTATATTATACCAGTAACATTTGATTAAATATACAACTATATAGCTGAATATACTACTTGGCTAATTTTATACTAAAACACAGTGTTACCTGAAACTTTTTGACAAAAATAAACTAAAAATATTTATTTTTACAGCAGAAAAAACGGCCATTGATGACCGTCATTTGTTGATTCAACTTAGTATATCAATTTTGGAGTCGCATCAAAAGGAATAATTGCGCCGCGATATTGTATAACCGTGCCAGCCACCAAGTGCCCTTGTAACGCTGACTGAGAAGGATTTCTTCCACTTAAACGAGCTCCAAGATAACCTGCACTAAATGAATCACCAGCGGCTGTAGTATCAATCACTTTATCTTTAGCGATTTTATTAGCAGGAACTTCAAAACGACCATCAACAGAATCGATAATACAGCTATTACTGCCACGTTTAATAACAATTTCAGTTACACCAAATTGTTTTGTGCGCTCAATAACTTGCTCATAAGGTAGCTTACCCCATAATAAATCTTCGTCATCTAATGTTAAAAATGCAATATCTGTAAAGCTAAGAATATCAGCATAAACACTACGAGCCAAATCAAGACTACTCCATAAACGTGGACGAAAATTATTATCAAAAATAACTTTACCGCCATTAGCTTTAACACGTTTTAAAAGATCTAATAATTTAAGGATACTTTCAGCATCTAAAATAGCAATGCTAATCCCGCTCAAATATACATAATCATAATGTTCAATTTGTTGAATTATTCTATCTGTTTCAGTTGCTTTCAACCAAAATTTAGCAGCAGCATCATTACGCCAATAATAAAAAGATCGTTCACCATGTTCATCAGTAACAATAGAATAAAGCCCTGGTATTTTATCAGACATTCTTTGTACTAAATCAGTTTGAATGTTTTCTGTTTGCCAACAATCTAACATTTCTTGACTGAAAGGATCGGTACCAAGCCCTGTTACATAATGTATTGAAAAATCATTATCTTTTAGTAAACGAGATAAATAAACCGATGTATTAAGCGTATCACCACCAAAACCACGTGTAGTCGAATCTTGTTTCATCGACAATTCAATCATACATTCGCCAATAACAGCTATTTTTGTAGTCATAATATACCTATCATCCTTAATCTTTTTATAAATAATCTAACGCGATTTTTACCACAACTTTGCGAACTGTTTCGATCTTATTATCAATTGCACAAAGCGGTTTATGCACTTCATTAGGTAAAAACACGATAAAATCATTTGGGTGTAATATCAACAAGGTTTCTTCTTTTGGTGTTTCAATAAAAGCAATATCATTTTCTACTAATTTATTATCTAACACTTTGGTATATGGCGGTAACGTACTCACTGCCATACCCTCTTGCCCAACTAAAACAATCTGAACGTCAATATATTTTTCATGATATTCAGGATTAGTGTCGTGAATATATCGCGATGTACTATCTGACACCATAAAAAACATATTATCACCATCAATATCGTAACGTCCCACAGGCGTGTTATTATTGACATTATCTTTAATATATTCAATTGACTGCTTAATTTTTTCGGGTAAATAAGGGATTAACCCTAAATGATTAATATTGCCTAAAATCATACCAAATGATCCTTAAAAATATTGATGAAAATTAATACTGATAACCAAATTAGTTACAACTAACTTACACTGTGATAAAACTAATTAAATTGATAAAGAGTATATACATAAGTCACTTGTTTTTGTAGATTATTTGACATATTTCTTCACATTCGTTTGTTTTCATCACTTCGATGATATGTGATAACTGTGATTTAAATATAGGTTGTTGAGTTATTAATTATTCGGCCTTTTCTATGATTGCTGTCTTTTTTCGATTTTGGAATAAATTTTGCGTAATTTTCCGCTAATTGTTCTAATGTGGTGATAATATCCAATTTAGATTGTTCAGTTAAACAGTCTGGTAAAGCAAT
Organism: Gilliamella sp. Bif1-4; assembly: GCF_001690535.1. Classification (NCBI taxonomy): domain Bacteria; kingdom Pseudomonadati; phylum Pseudomonadota; class Gammaproteobacteria; order Orbales; family Orbaceae; genus Gilliamella; species Gilliamella sp. Bif1-4. The sequence goes on from NZ_LZHC01000062.1 coordinate 242,872, forward strand.
TCTCTTAAACCCATCGTAGTAATATTTTAACATTTCTAATTGCGTCATTTTCACACTATACTGTATGACACCACCTCTTTCATTATCGGGAGGTTCTTTATAAAACTGATTAATATGGGGAGATATTGCTCCAAAATATTTTATATTAAAAGCGCTTAATAAAATAATTTCTTGTTGAAATCGTTTTAGGTTATTTGTTAGATCTTAACTGGTTATTTCGTTTGATTTATTTGATGAAAAGGTTAAATAGATCTCAACTATATGGTTGATATAATTGGTTATATCTAATTTTCATCTATTTTATCTTTTGAAAAATTCTTAAGAAGTTTGCAAACAATAAATTGGCTAAAAATTTCTTTACCTTCTTTTGTATATAACCTAGGTAATATTTTTTCGTTTCAAATTTTTTTGTTAATTGATAAAGCCGCGTGCGTTCGGAGTTATAATCTAAACTGTAGCATTCACAAAGCAACTAGTTAAAATTAATATTACACTTATTATTAACTTCATCGTTTTTTTTCTTATTTTATAATAGTCAAAATTTGGTTACTTAGCCTTGGCAATTTGCGCTTTTAGCATGGCTAGTCTACTTTGCCCTTGTTGCATTTTTTTTTCGGGTGATAATTCGTTACGTTGATCTTGCCATTCTAAGTCGTCTTGCGGTAGTTCTAATAAAAATCGACTCGGTTCAACTTGAAGCGTTTCGCCAAATTGTTTACGTTGCCGGCTAAATGAAAAAGTCAGTTCTCGTTGCGCCCGAGTAATACCAACATAAGCTAAACGGCGCTCTTCTTCAATATTATCTTCATCAATGCTGGTTTGATGAGGTAATAAACCTTCAGACATGCCTATCAAGTAGACATAAGGAAACTCTAATCCTTTAGATGCATGTAATGTCATAAGTTGTACTTGGTCTAGTTCTTCTTCGGACTCGTTACGTTCTAACATATCACGCAAAGTAAATCTCGCGACAGCTTGTTCAAGCGTCATTGCGTCATCAATATCATCACCTTGCAACATATCATTTAACCAACTGACCAATTGTTCTACATTACGCATGCGCATTTGTCCAGATGTTGGAGATGATGAGGTTTCATAAACCCAGCTCTCATAATGAATCCCGTGTAAAAGTTCATAAATAGCTTCCATGGGTTCAGTATGAGATTTTTGAATAAGGGAATCAAACCAATGTATGAATTCTTGTAATGATTCCATACGTTTGCCTGAAAGCAATTGGGTCAAGCCCATATCATGGCTTGCTTGATATAAACTAACACCTCGATGATTTGCCCATTCGCCAAGTTTTTGAATAGTTGCTGGACCAATTTCTCGTTTTGGTGTGTTAATAATGCGAATAAACGCATTATCATCATCTGGATTAGTTAATAATCGCAAATATGCCATTAGGTCTTTAATTTCAATTCGAGCAAAAAATGATGTACCGCCAGAGATTCGATACGGTATCCGATATTGCATGAGTATCTTTTCAATTAGTCGTGCCTGATGATTGCCACGATATAAGATAGCATATTGACCATATTGACTGTTATGCGCAAAGCGATGACCAATAAGGTGATTGATAACTTTTTCGGCTTCATGCTCTTCGCTATCGGCTGAAATAACTTTTAATGTTTCACCATAACCCAGTTCTGAGAAAAGTTTTTTTTCAAAGATATGTGGATTATTTTCAATTAAGATATTCGCCACTTTTAAAATCCGACCCGATGATCGGTAATTTTGTTCTAACTTGATCACTTCTAAATTGGGAAAATCTTGTTTAAGTAATACTAAATTTTGTGGTCGTGCACCACGCCAAGAGTAAATAGACTGATCATCATCGCCAACAACAGTAAATTTAGCTCGGTTACCAACCAATAATTTGATAAATTCATACTGACTTGTGTTGGTGTCTTGATATTCATCAACCAATAAATAACGAACTTTGTTTTGCCATTTTTCGCGGACTTCTTCGTTGGTTTTTAATAAGAGTGTGGGTAATAATATAAGATCATCAAAATCCAATATACTGCAAGCTTTTAATTGTTTTTCATACAATTGATAACAGTGAGCAAATAGTTTCTCTTTATTCGTCTGCGCTCTTGCCATCGCAATCGTTGAATCAACAAGATCATTTTTCCAATTTGAGATTGTTGAGCGTAATTGATTAATCAGATCCTTATCATCTTCTAACCATTGATGAGTTAGTTCCTTGAGTAACGCTGTTTGATCATGATCATCAAATAGTGAGAAGTTAGATTTAATTCCCAGATGTGTATACTCTCGGCGAATAATATCCAACCCTAGCGTATGGAATGTTGATATTTTAAGCCCCCTTGCTTCTTGTTTACTAAGTGCTTGAGCTATACGTTCTTTCATTTCGCGTGCAGCTTTATTCGTAAAGGTAACCGCAACAATATGGCGTGGTAAATATTCTTTAACACGAATTAAATAGGAAATTTTGTTAATGATAACCCGAGTTTTGCCAGAACCTGCCCCAGCTAAAACAAGGCACGGCCCTGAAACATATTCAACGGCTTTTTGTTGACTTGAATTTAAACGCACAGAATAAAACCATTAGTAAAAATGTGAGCTAGTATATAACGATATACTAGCAGTGTACAATTAGCGTCATTATTAAGCGAATTTAATTGCTATTTTGTTAAATATTATTTGATGAATGTTAAAGCCTGTTCAACAACCTCGACCCCAGCCCCTTTTTTATGCGCATTTTCGCTAAGATAACGCCGCCATTGTCTTGCTCCTTTACGTCCATTAAATATACCTAAAGTATGCCGCATAATATGGTTAAGTTGTGCACCTTGCATTAGCTGTTGTTCGATATAAGGATAAAGTGATTGAATAGCAGATAGCGGATCGATGACAGGGGTATCGGTGCCAAAAATTTGCGTATCAATTTCAGTAAGTAACAGTGGATTTTGATATGCCTCTCGCCCAACCATCACACCATCAACATGCTGTAAATGGCATTTTATTTCATCAATCGTTTTTATGCCACCATTAATGGCTATAGTTAAATTGGGATAATCTTGTTTCAATTTATAAACACGTTCATAGTTAAGCGGTGGAACTTCACGATTTTCCTTTGGGCTTAATCCTGATAACCATGCTTTGCGCGCATGTACAATAAATGTTTTGGTGTAAGGCATCACCTTTTCAATAAATTGACACAAAAAAGTATAACTATCACAATCATCAATACCAATTCTTGTTTTTACCGTAACGGGAATATCAACCTGATCTTGCATCTGAGCGATACAATCGGCAACCAAATTTGGATTTCCCATTAAACAAGCACCAAACATACCATTTTGTACGCGATCTGATGGACATCCCACATTTAAGTTGATTTCGTCATAACCACGCTCTTGCGCTAATTTTGCACATTGCGCTAATGCGTTAGGCTCGCTACCGCCTAGTTGAAAGCTAACTGGATGCTCTTCATTGTTGAAAACTAAATAATCACCTTTTCCAAATAAAATTGCGCCAGTAGTCACCATTTCGGTATATAGCAATGTTTTCTTTGTTAAAATTCGATGAAAATAACGACAATGTTTATCTGTCCAATCTAACATAGGAGCGATAGAAAATTTATTTTTTGTTGAATTCATTGATATACCAATGTTTATAGCTGTTTTTACTGATTATTTCAGAAATATTATTTTTGCTTATTTTTACCTATTTCGAGATATTTTTTCATTATCAGGCACCCACGTTGATAGGACAAAATAATTTAGGGTAAACAATTTATGGCTTATTATATCATAGAGAAACGTATTCGTGCAGACGGAACACCTCTATATCGTTGTACCGCTGTAATCAGAGAAAGAACCAAGATTATTTATCTTGAATCCAAGACGTTTAGCAAACAACAAATAGCAAAAACATGGGGAACAAACCATGTATCGAAGTTTGGGCTATTTACACTAACAGCAGTCAATATTAATAATTCCGTCGCATAGCTAACAAAAATATTACCCGAATACGATTGCAACGCTTTCATAAATTCACGCACTGGATTGCTTTTAGCCCTTTCGGTAATAATTGCATATTGAAAAACCTCAGTACATCGTTGTCGCATCTTTTTTGCGATCTCCAATGCACCTCTATTTTCTATCTGTTTTAAACAGTTTAGCATTTCAAGGGGCTTAATTTGCGCGATATCCATATCACCCACAAACGGGAATATATCTTTTTCAAAATACCGAACAATCATCTCTCTGGTATTAATAGACCAATTTCGTTTTTTTGTATCAAACCATTCAAAGGTTATTTTCTTAAAAGTATTTCCTTGAGCGATATTGGCAAGTAAAGTTTTTCTTTTACCGTTAAACTGATAATCGTAACGCCAAGATTTAGTACCTGTGGGTGTGATGTATAGATATAGGCTCTCAAAGTCTGGTAACTTGTACGGTTTTTATTTGGGTTTGGCTGATTTCAATGGCTTTTATGGTTAGAATAATGACGGTATTTTTGGTCACGGAATTAAAATATACCGTTAGATAGTTTGCGTTGTCAATCGTTTAAGGTCGTATTGGGTCGTATCAAAACACTATAAAAATATGTTGAAATAAGATTTAAATCGGAGAATATCGTTTTTAATCTTGCTTGCAATTTCGACCCCAGCAGGAATCGAACCTGCAACTAGCCCTTAGGAGGGGCTTGTTATATCCATTTAACTATGAGGTCATAGGGTTGGACATTGTAATAAATTTTATTAGATAATGCCATTTAAATAACGAAAAATTTTCTATTTTAAGTAATCATGATACAATCGCATCATCATTAACCTCATTACTTTTAATCGAAGATACTATGAAAAAACGAATTGTTGGTATGATGTTTTCTGTAATGGCACTCACAAGTTGTGCTACTTATCAAGCCGAAACTAATTCCTATAGTGATCCGTTATCAGGTTTTAACAAAACCATGTTTGATGTTAACTACTATGCGCTTGATCCCTATGTTTTGCGTCCTGCCGCAGTAGCTTGGAAAGATTATGTTCCGTCTCCAGTTCGTACAGGTGTAGTTAACTTTTCATCTAACCTTTCTGAACCCGCTTCAATGGTGAACAACTTATTACAAGGTGACGTTCATAAAGCTGGTACACATTTAGCACGATTCTTTTTAAATACCGTTTTCGGTTTTGCGGGTTTGATGGATGTTGCTAGCATGTCTGATCCACAATTACAAAAAGGTGGCAAACGGAGTTTTGGTGATGTACTAGGCCATTACGATGTGCCTTATGGTCCTTATGTTGTGTTACCGTTTTATGGATCAGCAACGTTAAGAAACGAAGGTGGTAGCGTAGTTGACTCTCTTTATCCACCACTTGTTTGGTTAGATTGGCAATGGGCTTTAGTGCGTGGTGCGTTTGACGGTATTGAAGCACGTGCAGTGGCGATCGAGTATGAAGATTTAATTAAAAATAGCGATGATCCTTATAACTTTATGCGTAATGCTTACTTCCAACGTAATGACTTTGTGGCATCGGGTGGTAAAGTGGACGAAAGCAAGCAAAAACAACGTGAAGAATCGATTAATGATGTTATTAATGATATCGATTCACAATAACTTTTGTTAAATTATACGCTTTTATTAAATCATGTTAAAAAACCGCCGTTAATTGGCGGTTTTTTATGTTCTTTTATTTATGATGATACTAATTTAATCATTTTTTATTTACATATTTATTTTGAGATTGATTTCATTTCTGGCAAATATTGCCAAAATCGGCTTGGCATTTGCTGACGTTGTAATTTAGGATTGATTCGTTCTTTTATAGTTAATGCATTACAATAGCGTAACCACATATTCTGAAATAGTACTTCGTCCTTAGATAGATAATGTTGATTCACCTGACTATTAATAATCAGATCATCTTTATCAACGAGCGAGATCGGTTCAATACTGTGTAAATTATAGATATAACCATATTTGCGCTTTTCATCATATATAACCCACTTTTGATCGGCAAAACGATCTTTAAAAAATTTAAGAACCAAAGGCAATACGTTATAAATAGGAGCGATATTCGAAAAATAGATCTTATCTTCCCTTTCATTAGGCACTGTCGTATCTTTAAGAGGATTGTCAATTGCACTAAAACGTACAAATTGCATTATACGATGTCGCTCCCGACTAACTTTTTTGGCAATATCATGTACAGATAACACATCTTTATCGGCAAAATCCGTTTCGATTGATTTAGATGATTTGAATACCTTGCAAATATAACGAAAAACAATTAAATCACTTTCAGGCAATTCTGATAACCAAACATACATTAAATGACGAAGCGCCACTTTACTAATCTTATTAATTAACGCCACACGTACACGCTCATATTTAAGATCACAAAATTCAACATTATGCCTATTAGACACTAATAGCGGTTCAACCTGTTCAATAGCCAACAGGCATTCAGGCATCTTTTTGAGTTTAAAAGCATCAAATACCGCACATAGCAATCCTTCAAAGCTTTTATCATAATAAAACGCCAACATGTCTACCACTCCATGACTAATTGCTGTGAAATATTATCTTGTTTATCTTCTAACAAAGGCGGATCTTGCAACGATAGTCGGATATATTCGGCCGAAGAATCAAGCAATTTAAATTTTCTCATTTCATGACAAACAACAAAAAATTTTGCTCGCTTTAAAACAACACCAATACGTTTAAGCGCATCAAAAGTAAGCTTACGATGACGTCTTGCCATCACAATTAGCTTGGCCGATTTAACACCGATCCCTGGCACTCGCAAAATTTTTTGATAGCTATCACGGTTAACATCAACGGGAAAAAACTGCGGATTACGGATAGCCCAAGCCAGTTTAGGATCAACGCTTAAATCAAGATCAGGATATTGATCATTAACAATTTCATCAACATTAAAATCATAAAAACGCAATAACCAATCGGCTTGATATAAACGATTTTCTCGCACTCTTGGTACATCTTGTACAACAGGCAACCGCTTGTCGTAACCATTCACAGGAATAAACCCCGAATAATAAACTCGTTTCATACTTGGGCGTTTGTAAAGCTTGGCGGTTAATTGCAAAATCTGTTTATCGGATTCATCGGTTGCGCCAATAATAACTTGAGTACTTTGCCCAGCTGGTACAAATTTGGGGGCAGTGCGAAATTTTTTGCGATCTTCGATATTTTCTAACACATTCTGATGTATTTGTCGCATAGGTTGATAGATACTTTGATGATCTTTATCTGGTGCTAATAATTTAAGATTTTCTTCAGTTGGAATTTCTAAATTAACACTCATTCTATCAACCAATAAACCTGCTTGATTAATTAACTCATTACTAGCACCAGGAATCGCTTTCATATGGATATAGCCATTAAAACCATATTCATTCCGCAAAATCTTTACTACTCGAATCATTCTTTCCATGGTATGATCAGGACTTCTTACAATGCCTGAACTAATAAATAAACCTTCAATATAATTACGACGATAAAATTCAATGGTCAAATCAGCCAACTCACGGGGTGTAAAACCTGCTCTTGGAATATCATTACTTTGACGATTAATACAATAAGCACAATCAAACATACAATAATTAGTTAGCATAATTTTAAGTAACGAAACACATCGCCCATCGGCAGTAAATGTATGACAAATACCAGACTTATGTGCACTACCAATGCCTTTACCTTTATTACCTCTTGAAGCGCCACTTGATGAACAAGAAATATCATATTTTGCCGATTCAGCTAATATCTCAAGTTTAGTTATCATTTTTTCGTTCATATTGTGCTCACCAAAATAACTGTTCATTTATACAGTGTACAATAATCATATAAAGCTTAGCAAGTAAATATTGTTGACAAAATTACTATTACCTACGCTACTTAAGCAATTCTATTGATTTGATTACTTTTATATAAAGAATTAAGGCAATATCAAAAGATATAAATAAAAACATGGCAAGGTATTGTTCAGCTTACAACTGTACGCTATAATCAACAGACTTTTTTATATGAAGCCAGATAACTTAGGAGCTAAATAGTAAATGAAACGAGTTGTAATTACAGGGTTAGGAATTCTTTCAAGTATTGGAAATAATACTAAAGAAGTCTTAGAATCACTAAAAGTAGGTCGTAGCGGTATTACCTTTTCTCAAGAAATGAAAGACAGCGGAATGCGTAGCCATGTATGCGGAAATGTAAAACTTGACACTACTGGGCTCATTGATCGCAAAGTTGTTCGTTTTATGAATGATGCTTCTATTTACGGTTATCTTGCTTTACAACAGGCTATTGAAGACGCAAAATTAACCCCTGAACAAGTCTCTAACCCTCGTACTGGCTTAATTGCTGGTTATGGTGGCTCAACTAAAACACAATACAATGTAGTAGCTGGAATGAAAGAAAAGGGATTACGAGGTGTAGGTCCTTATGCTGTAACCAAATCAATGTCATCGGCGATTTCGGCTTGCTTAGCAACTCCATTTAAAATTAAAGGAATTAGCTACTCAATGACATCTGCTTGTGCGACATCAGTTCACTGTATTGGTCACGCTGCTGAACTTATTCAACTTGGCAAACAAGACATCGTCTTTGCGGGTGGTGGTGAAGAACTTTGCTGGGAAATGTCTTGCGAATTTGATGCCATGGGCGCTTTATCAACAAAATATAACGATAACCCAGAAAAGGCATCACGTGCTTATGATAAAAACCGTGATGGTTTTGTTATTGCTGGCGGTGCAGGTATGGTTGTGGTTGAAGAATTAGAACATGCGCTTGCTCGTGGTGCTCATATTTATGGCGAACTGGTTGGATATGGCGCAACATCAGACGGTCATGACATGGTTGCCCCATCAGGTGAAGGCGCAATGCGCTGTATGCAACTTGCCATTCAAGATTTAGATGTACCAGTTGATTACATCAACACCCACGGCACATCAACCCCAGTTGGTGATGTCAAAGAATTATGGGCAATCAAACAAGTATTTGGCGATAACATCCCTGCTATTTCTTCAACCAAATCAATGACTGGTCACTCATTAAGTGCAACAGGTGCGCAAGAGCTTATCTATTCATTATTAATGTTAGAACATGGCTTTATTACACCAAGTATCAATATTGATGAACTTGATGAAGCAGCAATCGGCATGAACATTATTACTGAACCAACCGAGCGTGAGCTAACAACAGTCATGTCAAATAGCTTTGGTTTTGGTGGCACTAATGCCTCAATTGTAATGAAAAAATATAAAGCTTAATAAGTAAATTTAATTAATATCAATCAATAAAAACCGTTCTAGATTGAACGGTTTTTTGTAGGATTGATAATAAAAATTAAATATTTATAAAACGTTACTTAAAAATAGCCGTGTTTATTCAGCAGCAATCTTATCAATAAAACCAATAGTAACAAACAAAGTTTCGGTTTTAACAATAGCTTCAATTTTATTTATCTTTTTGACATCCACACAATTACCTGCATTCGGCTTTGACGCCATGATAAGGCAAACTCATTAACATTGTGGTGCTATAAGTGTGTTTTTTGCTCTAAAATCGTTCAGATAGGCTATTGATTTTATTGAAGTTTTTATTTACGTTTCTAAATAAAATCAAACATTTATAGGCTAGTTATTTTTTTATTACATTGAATTTGGCTTTTTAATAAAAGCGCTTTTGTTATTTGATAATAGCTATTAATGGCAACTTGTTAATAACAGCCAGTTAATAACAAAAGCGCAAGCTTTTAAGTCGTATCGGTTGGGGTGCTATTTTGATTTTCTGTCATTAAAGCGCTAGGCTCGCAGGCTTTGCCTGCTCAGCGCCCCAACTTACGCGGGGGCTTTATTCTTTGTTATATTATCCTCTCAAGCACCGTAACCCCCTTCCGCTCCCTAAGGATTAAGAATTAAACGCTAAAAGCTAAGGTGCGGTGCAAAGGCCATAGAGGGAGAAGCTGGCACTGTAGCTGCTGACGTGGCCGTCGACCGAGTAGACAGCGAACTGGTTGCTACCTGTAGCGTCGCTCGTCCAGTAGCCGATGTAGACGAAGCCCGCATCAGTGTAGTCGACCACGTCGCCCCACTCCGTGAAAAAGCCAGCGCCTATGTGACGCTGGTAACGATTCCTCCCAGACGACGGCGTGGCGCCTAAATTATTATAGTTTGAATTGGTTAAATCTCTTACCCGTGGCATTCGATAACCCAAACTATTACACCATGCTAACTGGTCTCTATAATCTTTCCGTTCGGACCCCCGATTGACGAACCACTGCCTTAATACAAATCCATATTTTACTACCTCACCGCCATATATATCTCTACCCACTAACTCAAACGTCTGTGGTAACCTTGGCTTAGCAATTGGGTTAGGATTCGGATTAAGCCATTGATTTCTTGCCTCTGGACCTGTTAACTTAACACGGGCGACAACTTGTCCCCTATCTTCATAAGGAATCCACCAATCATTAGCTACAACATTTGTCACTGTTGCAGTAATTCCCCCCAAAGTAACGGGTTCCCATGTTAATTCTTCTGGTTCTATTCCTGTTATGAGTAAATCAAAATATAAATTATGCCCACCTGTAGTCGGAAAATTTAGGCTGTATGATTCAGGATTGGTAGATTGAACTAAAAAGCCCTTATTAGGATTCCATATGTCAGCTGAGCCTGCACATAGGTTAGATAAATGCGGCCTTACATAATTGATAACTGGCGACGGTTGTAGCATTATTGCATCACTACGATTACCTGCTCGAGCTTTTTTACCATTCAATGCCTGTAAATTCGATGAAGATGACAATAATAACAATGCTAATACTAGCAAAGCTGTTTTAGGTGATTTGAGCGATAATTTCGAAGATATAAATAAGTTTCGAGTAAAAACTTGTCGAATAGGATTATTTGATAAATTTAAGACATAGGTTTGCCAGTGCCTTGTGCCTTGTGCCTTGTGCCTAAAATGGTACTGCATTTCGTTTCACCTGTCAAGTAATATTTTGTTTTATTTGAATTTTTATAATTATTTGCTTATTTAATAAGCTTGTTTTCCTACAGCGATAAAAGTATAACCATTTAAAAAATAGTTGGCTAGTTTTTTGGCGGACTTTTTTGTAAAGAAATGTAAAGATGAAAACGATTAGCTTTAGAGATAGGTGAATTTTATAATTAAAATAGGGTGTTAGCTTTAGGACTTTTTGATTTTTACGGAATGATTAATATTGCTGATAACATCTAAAACACAAACACGCCCAACAGCCCAGTTTGACGTGCTAGCTTTATTTCGTTATCGGTATATTTTGATGCTGTGATAAGGCAAGCATATTAATATTGTGATGCTATAGGCGTGTTTTTACTCTAAAATCGTTCAGGTGGTTCATTGATTTTATTGAATTTTCCATTGAAGATCAGTTAATTACAGGAAGGGGGAGTAAGATTATAGTTTTTAGAGAAATCTAAAAATCTTTTTCTTTTTTCCAATAAATTTTACGCCCAAATCCCAGTAAATTATTCGTCATTTTCACATAATGTAACTGTAATGCCCAGATTGGCGCTTTGAGTACTCTTGCAAAGGGAAATGCCCGATAATATAACGCATAGGCATGCTCAGCTTGTTGTTTTTGTAATCGTGTTGCTTGAGCTTGAAATTGGATCCCTTGGATCTGTGCAACCGTCTTAGGCGTAATACTGATGGTGCCCGCTATTAGTGGGTTTGTTAACATGGCTTTAGCGTGTTCGGTTTTTAATTCGGAAAGAAGATACAAACACATTACCGATTCATCAAAAACATAAAAGGTGTTACATGCCCATGGTTTGTTGTCAGGTAAGATTACGTTTAGCGATAATACATGATTATTTTTAATAAATTTTATGATTTTAGAGTCGGCTTGCATATTTTTTATTTATTGGTGTTATTCAGTTTTAGTGTTTAGGTGCAGATCTTCGCCCCATCGTGGTAGCGATGGGATGTTAATATCAAATAGGTCAAGTGCTCTTGCTACGCTATGGGTGATGATATCATCCAAACATTCAATATGCTGATATAAAGCTGGTACTGGCGGGCATATTACACCCCCCATAAGTGTCACGGTTTCCATGTTTTTTAGGTGAGTTAAATTTAAGGGTGATTCACGAACCATTAATACCAAGCGACGACGCTCTTTTAATGCAACATCAGCAGCACGAGTAAGTAAGTTATCTGATAAGCCATGTGCTATGGCAGCCAGAGTCCTCATTGAGCAAGGTGCAATTAGCATACCCATAGTTTTAAACGATCCGCTTGCAATGGCCGCACCAATATTGTTGACAGAATATACTTTATCAGCTAGTGATTCTATTTGTGCTATGCTGGTGTTAGGAAATTCGTAAGCGCGCGTTATTTGTGCTGCTTTTGATATTACTAAATGAGTCTGAATATCAAGTGATTTTAAAAGCTCTAACGCTTTTATTCCATAAGCAAACCCTGTTGCACCACTAATGCCAATCACTATCCGCTGGAGAGTCATGTTTATCCTATATTAATAAAATTGTTAATCATTATTTTATTTAGCCTACAAATTATATTGTACATTCAAAAATAAGTGATATTAAAGCTAGTTATTAATTTAGTGACTATACCTATCTATTGATAGTGAATCAAGTAGCTAAGGCTACTATCATGAATATTAAAATAAGGGAAAAGTGTTGAGATTATTAAGTTGTTTTATGGCTACCATATAAGGTTGGTAGCCATTTTTAATAATTTACTCTTTAGCTATTGGTTCATTTACAATTTTTGTTTCTTGCTTACCTTGAATAGCTTTTATTTTTTGTTCATATTTTGTTACAGCATCTTTGCTAGATAATAAACTATAAGTTAAAGTAAATTCAGTGCTTTGTCCTGGTTTAAGTTGACGTACACGTTTTTGCTCACGTTCGATAGTCACTGGATAAGCGAAACTGGTGCCTGGCTCTAAGCCTGTAACATAGCCTTGCTTGAGGGTATCGGTGTTTTTCCATAATGATAGTACGGGTAACTGTTTAGTATTAAAACTAATACCTGCTGCTTTATCGCCAGTTTTATTGGTCACCATAACTTGTGTTTCGCCATTCTCCTCAGAAAAAGGATAAACATTAAATACCATTTCATCAAAATCTTTAGTTGGACCTAGATAAGTTTGCCACGTATTAAGGCCACCTTTTGCATAATCGTTAAATGGAGATATTTCTTTAACTGGTGCAACAAATTTAGCACCATCTTCAAGAATAGGTGTACCAAAATTACTATGGTAGATGATTTGATAATCACGGATATAATCACTCTTATTGGTGAGAACGTCGTGGACCGTAAATTCTCTACTTCCTGGCACATAGATCAGCGATGCCCAAGTTTCTAAATTGCTTTTTTTGAAAGTATTTTCTTTAATTAACCCTTTAACTGTAATGGTGTACGGTGCTTTGTCCGATACATCAACAATTAATTTAGAAACAGGTGTATTTTGCGCACGACCATGAAGCGTATACATGATGCCACTATCTTGCACAGCATGGCCTGTCCATTCAAAACCACAACGAACCATCATTTCGTTAAAACCGTCTAGCCAACCAAGCCCAGCTCGACTTTCTAAGTTAATATATTTAGGATGAACTACTTCATCTACTGGTGAATCCCATCCCATGCGAACACCATCACCAACAACAGACAAAATACCTAATCCACGAGTTGGAATTAATTTAATAGTGAAATTATCACTAGAAATTGTTAGTAGTTCAGTTCCGTCTTGTTTACCACCTTTAAGGATCGTATTTTGAATAGCGAATTTTGAACCTTTTATTCCTAAATCTTGATTTGAAACTGACCAATTACCTTTGGCAATACCTTTTTCGTTATCAGTTAATACAAATTCTTTAGCATTGGCATTATAACTAACTAAACTAATCACAACAGCTAGTGAAATAATTTTGATTTTCATGGTGATTCCTCATAGTTAACAAGATAATACTGAATCGTGTCAGTTAATATGACATATAATAAAAAGAATCAACAAAAAGAAAATCGTAAAAATGAGAGTTTATTCACACTTTTCCCAAAATCATATATGTATATATACAAGTGATTTATAAAGTGAAATAAGTGTGAAATATTAAGAGGTTCAGTTTTTAGGTCTTATTTGTCCTGCTTTCCAGTGTTTTCGGCATACTGAGTGGTATTCGCTATCACCTAGATGAATAGAATTTCCAAATTTAACAATTTCACCGTCTTGTCCTTCCAATAAGATCATGGTTGCTTTTTTGCCACACCAGCATACGGTTTTGAGCTCTCTAAAATTGTCAGCAATTTCAAGTAGCGTTTTAGATCCTTCAAACAGGTGTCCCATATAATCGGTTTTGATACCAAAAAACATGATTGGTACGCCATATTCGTCACATACATCAGATAACTTCCAAATAGTATTACGCGATAAAAACTGGCTTTCATCGATTAGTATACAGGCATAATTGCTTTGTTTGATATGCTCAATAATTTCATCAACCGTTGTGTCATCAAGCTGTAACGCTTTTTTGCGTAATCCTAAGCGAGAAACAATTTCAACTGCCGAGTCACGAGTGTCGACTGATGATTTAAGTAATAAAGTCTGCATATTATTACTTAAATAATTATGGTCAATTTGTAAAAGCTCTGTGGATTTTCCGGCATTCATTACGCCATATATATAATAGATTTTAGACAAAATTAAGTTCTCGAAATTAGATTAAATCAATAAAAGTGGTTAAATAAAATGATAATTTGGATAATAAAAAAGGTAAGTTAAATAACCTACCTCTTTAATAGCTTATTGAATAATTATTTTGCTTTACCTTGGTTGGCAACAGCAGCTTGTTTTGCAGCGATTTCGTCAGCATTGCCTAGGTAGTAGTGTTTGATAACTTTCATATTGTCATCAAATTCATACACTAATGGCACACCAGTTGGGATGTTTAGTTCGATAATATCATCATCGCTGATGTTGTCTAAATGTTTTACCAATGCACGAAGTGAGTTACCATGAGCGGCAATAATAACACGTTCACCTTTAGCTACACGTGGGGCAATTGTTGATTCCCAGTAAGGTAGTACACGTTTAATAGTTAATGCTAAGCTTTCGGTTAATGGTAATTCTGATTCAGGTAATTTGCTGTAACGTGAATCGTGACCAGGAAAACGTTCATCTGATTTTTCAAGTGCAGGAGGTGTGATTGCAAAGCCACGACGCCATAATTTTACTTGTTCATCACCATATTTTGCTGCTGTTTCAGCTTTATTCAAACCTTGTAATGCACCATAATGACGTTCGTTTAACTTCCAGCTTTTTTCAACAGGTAACCATGCTTGATCTACTTCGTCTAAAACATGCCATAATGTGTGAATTGCACGTTTTAATACTGATGTGTAGGCATAATCAAATGTGAAACCTTCTTGTTTAAGTAATTTACCTGCTTCAGCCGCTTCTTTGTTACCTTTATCAGATAAATCAACATCAGTCCAACCACAAAAACGGTTTTCTTGGTTCCAAACACTTTCTCCATGTCGAATTAGCACTAATTTTTTAACTGCCATGAATATAACTCCTTTGTTACGTAGATTAAATTTTTGGTATATTCTGTCATAGACATGCTAGGTTATTACCGTGCATGTCCATTTGTTTTGAGCCAACCAGACTGACTCAAAACGTTTATTATTTGGGTAAGTATTTTAACGGGTCAACTGATTGCGCTTTGTAACGAATTTCAAAGTGTAATCTAACTGACGAAGTGCCAGTTGCACCCATTGTGGCAATTTGCTCACCTGCGCGAACGGCTTGTTGTTCTTTTACTAATATAGATTGGTTATGTGCATATGCTGTTAAATAGTCATCATTATGTTTAATAATGATTAAATTACCATAACCTGGTAACGCATTACCTGAATACACAACGCGACCATCAGCCGCTGCCAAAACCTTATCGCCAATTGAACCCGAAATATCAATACCTTTACTTGCCTTTGAGAATTTCTCAATAATCTTGCCTCGTGCAGGCCATCGCCATGAAATATTGACTACCTTTGAATTTATAGTTGCACTTCTAGTAGAATCATCTAGCGATTCAGTGATTGTTTCAGTTGTTTCAGTTGTTGTTGGACGTTTATTTTTATCTATTGTGGTAATTGAGGTCGTGGTTGTTTTGGTTATTGTTGGTTTAGTTTTAGCTTGTCCAATCACTACAGATGAATTATTGTTGTTTGATTTATTTGTCGTTGCCTTATTGGTTGTGGTTTTTTCTGTTACTACAACAGTTCCACCACTAACGTCTAATACTTGCCCAACGTTAACGGCAAATGGTTCTTTGATATTATTTTTAGCTGCTAGTGAACGGTAATCATTACCAGTTACCCATGCAATATAAAATAAAGTATCGCCTCGTTTAACTGTGTAAGTATCGCCTTGATATCCGCCTTTTGGAATTTCGTCGTAATTACGATTATAGACAATACGCTCATTACTAATCACCGTGCTAGTATTGTTAGCCGTGTTGGAATTTGAAACCGTCGCCCGTCTTGATGATGGAAGGTTGTGATTAGTAGGAGTAGAAACTGTTCTACCGCCTGTTGATATATTGGCAGGTGGTTTGGTATAGACAGAAGAAGTTGATAACCCACCTGCGGCAGAAATATCTTCAATTTCGGCCTGCTCAGTTTGAGTACAAGCAACAATCAACAAACTTAAGCAACTTAATGTAAGTATTTTTTTCAAAGCAACACCTTTCATTCGTAAATTTTGTTTTTGACTATTTTTGTGTTCAATAGCATTTATACATCTTGTTTTATTAGCACATTTTAGCGTTTTTATAATAAAAATGCTATTATATTAATTAGTTATTGGGCAAACCAATAAATTCATCTAGAATTTGATGATTACAGCCTATAAATTTGTTATTTGATTATTTTTTCGATCTATAACCACTAAAATTCAAACTTAGCTAATATAATTCCTTTATTATCCAACGATATAATTCCAATCAGCTTATGCTTAATTTTGCTATAAACAAGCTATTTTTCTAGTTTTGATTAACAATTTATTCGGGCTTTGTTAGATTTATTTTGAATGTAATGAGTATATACAATAAAATAGGTTCTCGTACAGTACCTTTATCGTATTTCTATAAAAATTTAATGTGATTTAAAATAATGACTTTATATATTGTTGCCACTCCCATCGGAAACTTAGATGATATTACACTCAGAGCCATCAATACACTGAAAAGTGTCGATCTTATTGCGGCTGAAGATACTCGCCATAGTGGTCTACTTTTACAACATCTTGGAATAAAAGCAAAATTGTTCGCTTTACATGATCATAATGAACAAGAAAAGTCCAATGTTTTGATTGAAAAACTTAAATCTGGGTTATCAATTGCTTTGATTTCTGATGCTGGCACTCCTTTAATTAATGATCCTGGGTATCATTTAGTTAAGGCTTGTCGCGAAAATAACATTAAAGTAGTTCCCGTTCCCGGTGCTTGTGCCGCAATTGCTGCTTTATGTGCATCAGGTTTGCCGTCGGATAAGTTTATTTATGAAGGCTTTTTACCAGCTAAAACTAAAGCACGCCAAGATTGTCTTGTAAAATTGTTAGACGAACCACGAACAATGATTTTTTATGAATCAACGCATCGTTTATTAGACACGCTTAACGATATGCAAACTATTTGGGGAGCTAATAAGCAGATCATTTTAGCTAAGGAACTAACCAAAACATGGGAGACCATTGTCAGTTTTAAGGTTAATGAGTTGATTAATTGGCTAAACGAGGATATTTCTCGCCAAAAAGGTGAATTTGTATTGATTGTTCAAGGTCATATCAAATGTGATGATGATATCAATCCTCAGGCAATTAGTACTCTTAAACTATTGCAAAAAGAATTACCGCTAAAAAAGGCAGCAGCCATTACTGCTGAAATATATGGACTTAAAAAAAATCAACTTTATCAAATTGGTTTAGATTCCGAACAATAATTGGGTCGTTAAGTTACATTACTTGGTATGGCTTATAAAACGGTTTTTAGAAAGCGTTGATTGGATAATAAACTAAATTATTATTACTAATTTGCTTAATTATCGGTTGATTTATTGATAAGAAGATTAGCACAAATAGCGCAATTTAGTATATAATCGCCCCTTATTTTTAAGATATTTTAAAACAAAAAAGGTAACAAACAGTATGGGATTTAAATGTGGGATTGTCGGATTACCGAATGTAGGTAAGTCAACGCTTTTTAACGCACTAACTAAAGCTGGCATTGAAGCGGCTAACTTTCCGTTTTGTACTATCGAGCCAAATACTGGGGTTGTACCAATGCCCGATCCCCGTTTAGATGAGTTAGCTAAAATTGTTAAACCACAACGCACATTACCTACTACCATGGAATTTGTTGATATTGCTGGACTTGTTAAAGGAGCATCAAAGGGCGAAGGTTTAGGAAATCAATTTTTAGCTAATATTCGTGAAACAGAAGCCATTGGTCATGTAGTGCGTTGCTTTGAAAACGACAACATTATTCACGTAGCAGGAAAAATTGATCCAGCTGAAGATATCGAGATTATTAATACTGAGCTCGCTTTATCTGATCTTGAAGCTTGTGAACGGGCAATGACTCGTTTACAAAAACGCGCTAAAGGTGGCGATAAAGACGCAAAATTTGAGCTTGAGATCCTCGAAAAATGTTTACCTCACCTAGAGCAAGGTAAAAAATTACTACTATTAGACTTTAGCAAAGAAGAACTTGAAGCAATTAAATATTTAAGTTTTTTAACATTAAAACCAACAATGTATATCGCTAATGTGAATGAAGATGGTTTTGAAAATAATCCTTATTTAGATAAAGTAAAAGCAATAGCAGAACAAGAAAAAGCTGTTGTCGTACCTGTTTGTGCTGCAATTGAAGCAGAACTAGCCGAACTTGATGATGCCGATCGTGATGAGTTTATGCAAGATTTAGGTTTAACCGAACCTGGCTTAAATCGTGTGATTCGTGCTGGCTATAGTTTACTTAATCTTCAAACTTATTTTACCGCAGGTGTTAAAGAAGTTCGTGCATGGACAATTTCGGTTGGCGATACCGCTCCACAAGCAGCAGGGAAAATTCATACCGATTTTGAAAAAGGCTTTATTCGTGCGCAAACCATTGCTTTTGATGATTTTATTAAATACGGTGGTGAACAAGGAGCTAAAGAGGCAGGCAAAATGCGTGCTGAAGGTAAAGATTATATCGTGCAAGATGGCGATATTATGAACTTCTTATTTAATGTATAGTTGATTATTTTACGTCGCCTTTTGGCGACGTTGTTATATTGATGTTCATAATAACTAATTAATATTGATATAAAATTTATTTTTTTACTTAAACGTAGTGTTACCTGAAACTTTTTGTCAATTGAACCAATAATAGATTGGTAAATATAAGGACAGCCCACTTTTATGTTACTCACTTTTCAACAAGCCAAGCAACAAATACATCAAAGCGCCTCAACCATAAAATCTTTGCATAGTGAGAAAGTTACGTTATTTGATGCATTAGAAAGGATTACCGCTGAACCTGTAATTTCCCCTATTAATGTACCTAGTTTTGATAATTCAGCTATGGATGGTTATGTGGTTCGGTTAGCAGATCTTAAACAATCAAAATTGCTGCCGCTGGCTGGTGCTATTTTTGCTGGTGATGATATAAACAATCTTAATTGGCCACAAGGTACTTGTTTGCGTATTATGACAGGTGCGCCTGTGCCAAATGATGCCGATGCCGTTGTTATGCAAGAGCAGACTGAAAAATCTGATTTGGGGATTGCCTTTTTAGGTAATATAAAAGCTGGCGATAATATTCGTCGTATAGGTGAAGATGTTAAAAAAGGTGCAATCACAGTCAACAAAGGGACTAAATTAACGATACCAATACTATCGACTCTTGCAACACTTGGCTTGAGTGAACTTGTCGTCTTTAAAAAATTAAAAGTCGCTATCTTATCAACGGGTGATGAATTAACCCCCATTGGTCAGCCATTATCTGGTAATGGTGCTATTTATGACAGCAATCGTTTTACCCTAAAATTATTATTAACCAAACTGAACTGTGAGGTTATTGATCTCGGCATTATTGCTGATGATCTTACCGAAATAAAAAAAGCGTTAATAGCTGCATCAAATCAAGCCGACTTGGTGATAACAAGTGGTGGCGTATCTGTCGGTGACGCTGATTATACAAAAATTGCTTTAGAAGAATTGGGTAAAATCAATTTTTGGAAAATTGCAATGAAGCCTGGTAAACCTTTCGCTTTTGGCAAAATTGGGGACGCACTATTTTGTGGCTTGCCCGGTAATCCTGTTTCGGCTTTGGTAACCTTTTATCAATTAGTTCAACCATTGATCTTAACACTTTCAGGACAACAACCAACTCCTACCAATTTATCTTTTAAAGTCAAAACCACTAACAATCTAAAGAAAAGCATTGGTCGATTAGATTTTCAACGAGGTATATTACAAAGTAATGAATATGGTGAGTTAGTAGTGACAACAACTGCGCAACAAGGCTCACATATTACTCAATCATTTAATGGCGCTAACTGTTTTATTGTGCTTGAGCAAGATCGTGGTAATGTTAGCGAAGGCGAAATGGTGAACGTTGAACTGTTTAATACATTACTTAAGTGATGTTATAGTTTTAGCCATGGTTTGTGAATTCTGCGTCCAATAAAGCCACGCATATCAATAAACCGAGGACAATAGCGTTGGTGCGCAATTAAAATAGTGCCACTAATATCGCACCAACCGCAATCATAGCAACACCAATACCCGCTAATAGCGAAATCTTTTCACCGAATAGAACAGCAGCAAATACTACAGCAAAAACTACGCTTAATTTATCAATTGGTGCAACTTGCGATACTTTACCTTCTTTAATTGCCATAAAGTAAAATAGCCAAGATAGCGCACCTGCAATACCGCTTAGCGCAATAATAAGTAACGCTTTTTTATCATTAAAAAAGGTGTTGATAAGATTTAATTTACCTTGAACAACAACTACACCAACTAAAAAAATAGCCATTACAATGGCACGAATTGCAGTAGCGGTGTTAGCATCAAGATGTTGTAAACCAATTTTCCCTAAAATAGCAACACTGGCCGCAGTAATGGCAGAAAGTAATGCGTAAATCAGCCATGCACTCATATTAATATTTATCTACTTTGAATAAATATTGTTGATTATTCGAATTATTGCTACATTGTTGCGATTTATTCATTACACCACGACAATCTTCTAACACACCGTGCGCTTTTGACCAATGATAAGTTTTGCCTTCGTCGTTTTTCCCTCCACATCCAACTAATGCTAGGCTAAACATTAAACAAGATAGCCCAATAACTGCTACTTTCATTTCTTTCTCCTTTTAGCAAATACATTAAATAATTATAGGTATTACATTTGTTTCTATTGAAGTTATTTTAATTCATAATTGATACGTTTAATAGCTAAATTACCACCTATTTTTAATAGATGAAAAGTGCGCTCGGCTTTGTGTTCAATTAATAATTGAGGTGGTTCATCTAATGGTTCATCAGCTAATTCAAATGCCCCCCAATGAATGGCTATTGCGCAATGACAATTGAGTTCGTCATATAACTGCACAGCTTGTTTAGGATCGATATGCTGTGATTGCATATACCAACGTGGTGCATAAGCCCCAATTGGGATTAATGCCAAGTCAATTGAAGGAAAACGCTTAGCGATCTCTTTTAATTCAACAGAGTAGCATGTATCCCCCATAAAATAGACCGTCTTCAATTGATCTTGATTATCAATATTAGATTGAATCATCCAACCACACCATAATGCTTTGTTTACATCAAATAACCCACGATTGCTCCAGTGTATAGCCGATGTTGCCGAAAAAGTAAGCCCATCAACAGTTACACTATCCCACCAATCTAATTCAGTAATCTGTTTTGCTCCCAATTTTAATAATGCTTTTTTTAAACCAAGAGGAGCCATTATTACAATATTAGGAAAGCGCGCAATTAATTTCCGAATGCTATGATAATCAAGATGATCATAATGGTTATGTGAAATTACGATAAAATCAATCTGAGGTAGTTGTTCGATTTCTAAAGCTGGAGGTGTGCGACGTTTCGGTCCGATCAATTGTAATGGCGAAGCTCGTTTAGAAAAGATAGGATCTGTCAGAATCATTTTACCGCCTAAACGAATCAATGTTGTTGAGTGACCAATCCACCAAACTCTATCATTGGGCAAGTTAAGATTTATTTGCTCAAACCACGTCTGATTAAAGTTGTGATAACCTTCTTTAGGAGGTAAAACTTTACGTTCAAAACGCCAACGCAAAAACTCACTTATTTTTATTTTAAAAGATTCGTCGTGCCTAAACCCTTTAGCTGTATGATGTTTTTTGGTAGTAATTAAATCTTGCTTTTTATTATCTATCATTGTTACAGTATCTTTACCACTAGTTAGTTTATTTATTTGCCATACGTTCAATTATTACAGCAACATTTCGAGCATTAGCTATTGCATTTGGTTTGGACACTTTAACTTTAAGCCAATTAACCGAAAATTGTTGAATAATACGCTCAGCAACACGCTCAGCAACACATTCAATCAATTCAAAATTCGAACATTCAACCAACTTTGTGATAGTTTGACTAACCACAAAATAATCTAAGCAAAGTGATACGTTATCACTTTCTCCAGCAGGTTTATTATCCCACGCCATTTCAAGATCAATAATTAATTTTTGTTTGATGGTCTTTTCCCACTCATACACGCCGATGGTGGTTAAAACAGTTAATCCTTCGATTAATACCCTATCTTTGCTATATGTATTCATACCTGATTCCAAAACATAAGTTACATTAAATAGAGATTACCGAATCTTGTTAAATTACGCTATAATTTATTGCAAATAATATAAGATATACAAAATTATGACTCGAATTTTTCAACCATTTACCATTGAGCCAAATAGTCTTGTTACCCTAGATGATAATGCATTTAACCATCTTATTCGCGTGTTACGCATGAAAGTAGGTGAAAATATTATTTTATTTGATGGTTCAAACCATATTACTCCTGCAGTTATACATGAAATCAATAAAAAAATAGTTACAGTAAAAACCTCTTTGCCCGTTTTAGATAATCGTGAATCACCATTAGATATTCACTTAGGACAAGTGATTTCACGCGGTGAAAAAATGGAGTTTACAATTCAAAAATCAGTCGAATTAGGCGTAGCAAGTATTACCCCACTCCTTTCTGAACGTTGTGGCGTCAAACTCCATGAAGAAAGGCTCGAAAAGAAAATTCAACAATGGCAAAAAATTGTTATTTCTGCTTGTGAACAGTGCGGTCGAAACGTGATTCCAGTTATTCATCCAGTAATGAAGTTAGAAAACTGGTGTGCTAGTTTAACCGATGGCTTAAAACTCAATTTACACCCCAAAGCTGAATATGGTATTAAACAGTTAACTAATACGCATAAACAAATTTACTTACTAATTGGACCTGAGGGTGGTTTATCTGATAATGAAATTAGCATGACACATAGCTATCATTTTTCAGACATTTTACTCGGCCCTAGAGTGTTACGAACAGAAACAGCAGCATTAACGGCTCTCACCGCCTTACAAGTACATTTAGGCGATCTTGGATAAATACATCTTATACAAATGATAAGTAATGATTGCTTTGCAACTGAACTTGTAACGAGTATGATAACAACAAATATTAAATTTTAATTTGGGTATTATGATTAAAAACCTGTTAAAAAGTTTCAGGAATACCCATGTTTCAGTATAAAACAATTTTATAAAGACAAAATAGGTAAGGAGTCATCATGATAAAGCTGGGCATTGTAATGGATCCAATTAGTCACATCAAAATAAAAAAAGATACCAGTTTTGCCATGTTACTTGAGGCGCAAAAAAGGGGTTATGAACTTTTTTATATTGAAATGAATGACCTTTTTCTAGACTCTGGCGAAGCTTATGCCACAACTCGCTCTTTAACGATTTATAACGATAAAGATCATTGGTTTGAACTTGGGCAAGAACAGACGATTCCACTAAGTGACCTTGACACAATTTTAATGCGTAAAGATCCTCCTTTTGATACTGAATATATCTATGCTACATATATTCTAGAGCGTGCCGAAGCTAAAGGTGTGTTGGTTGTCAATAAACCACAAAGTCTACGCGATTGTAACGAAAAACTTTTTACCGCTTGGTTTGCCGAATTTACACCAAAAACCTTGGTTACACGTCAAACGCAGCATATCAAAGCTTTTCATGCTCAGCACCATGATATCATTTTAAAACCACTTGATGGCATGGGGGGATCATCCATTTTTCGAATCAAACAAGACGATCCCAATGTTTCAGTGATTATTGAAACGTTAACCGAACATAACACACGTTATTGCATGGCTCAAAACTTTATTCCTGCAATTAAAGACGGTGACAAACGTGTATTAGTGGTTGATGGTGAACCTGTTCCTTATTGTTTAGCTCGAATCCCTCAAAAAGGTGAAACCCGTGGCAACCTTGCTGCTGGTGGGCATGGTGAAGTTAGATCATTAAGCGCAAGCGATTGGCACATAGCTAAAAGTATTGCCCCAGTTTTAAAAGAAAAAGGTCTACTATTTGTAGGACTTGATATCATTGGTGATAAGTTAACTGAAATTAACGTTACCAGCCCAACTTGCGTTCGTGAAATTGAAGCTGCCAACCCTGGCCTTTCAATTACTGGTATGTTAATGGACGCAATAGAACATCGATTAAATAAAAAGAGTTAAACAATGATTAGAGAATATAAATCCACAGATTTAAACAGTGTAATGACAATATGGTTGCAAGGTAATTTGCAAGCTCATAGCTTTATCAATCCTGAGTTTTTTAAACAAAATTGTGATTTAGTAAAAATGTTAATTCCAATGTCTACTTTATACGTTCAAGACCTTGATGGAGTTAAAGGGTTTATTGGTATAACTGAAAATTATATTTCAGGTCTGTTTGTAGATGAAGCTTTTCGCCGACAAGGAACAGGTAAAGCTCTTGTTGAAAAAGCAAAACAACGCCATAACGAACTGTTGGTACATGTTTATAAAAAAAATACTAATGCGATCAACTTTTATCTTTCTCAAAATTTTGAAATTGTTTCAGAATCGATCAATGAAGAAACAAATGAACCAGAATTATTAATGCACTGTAATGTTGAACACAACGTTAAAATTGGCAAATGTGCATTATAAAATTAACTTGAATGTGAAACTATGAATTTAAAAAACCATTTTATTATCGCAATGCCAACACTTGATGATTCTATGTTTAGTCATTCAGTTATTTATATTTGTGAACATAATCGTGATGGCGCTATGGGGATTATGATTAATAAACCAATTATTGAACTTAATGTGGCAACCATTCTTGCACGTTTAGAAATTACATCACCAACAAGTTGCGCAGAACTAGAACAACCTGTATTTTGTGGTGGCCCCATTGCTGATGAACAGGGTTTTATTTTACACACACCTTTAGATGGGTTTGCTTCTAGTATTCAGATTTCAGATGATGTGATGATTAGCACTTCGCTTGATGCACTTAAATCAATCGGCTCCCCTGAACAGCCCCAAAATATCTTTTTGGCTTTAGGTTATTCCAGTTGGCAGTCTCTACAACTCGAAAATGAAATTGCTCGTAATGATTGGTTAGTGGCTAATGCCGATCCTCAAATTATTTATGAAGTTGCCATTGATGAGCGTTGGCAAAAAGCCGCTCAATCACTTGGAATCAATATGAGTACTATTTCACACCAAGTGGGAAATGCATGATCCATGGCAACCATTATCGCATTTGATTTTGGCACAGCCAGTATTGGAGCGGCTATTGGCCAAGATATAACTAAAACAGCCAATCCTTTATGCTCATTTAAAGCCCGAGATGGTATTCCTAACTGGCAAACTATCGAAAAGGTCTTAAATGAGTGGAAACCCGACTTTTTAATAGTTGGGTTACCCTTAAATATGGATGGTACAGAACAACCTCTTACGGCTAGAGCACGCAAATTTGCTAACCGATTACACGGCATGTTTGGCTATCAAGTCCATCTACAAGATGAGCGCTTATCAACTGTTGAGGCTAAATCTCATATTTTTGCATCTCGTGGTTTTCGTGCACTGAAAAAAGGTCATGTTGATGCTACATCGGCAATCATTATTTTAGAAAGTTGGTTTGAAAATAATTAGTAATTAATTTAATTGGTTATTTTGTCAATAATTAATCGCCATTAAATTTCATCCTTGCTAAAATAGCAACAACTTTTTATTGTAAGGACTACTTGCCGTGTCAAATAATAATTCTCTTAGTTATAAAGATGCTGGTGTCGATATTGATGCTGGCAATGAACTAGTTAATCGCATTAAATCTGTAGTAAAAGAAACCAAGCGTCCTGAGGTTATGGGAGGACTGGGCGGATTTGGTGCACTATGTGCTATTCCGCAAAAATACAAAGAACCGATTTTAGTATCTGGCACTGATGGTGTGGGTACTAAATTACGCCTTGCAATGGATTTAAATCGCCACAAATCAATTGGTATTGATTTAGTAGCAATGTGCGTTAACGATCTCATTGTGCAAGGCGCCGAACCTTTATTTTTCCTTGATTATTATGCCACCAGCAAACTTGATGTCGATGTAGCCGCTACTGTAGTGACTGGCATTGCCGAGGGTTGTAAACAATCGGGTTGTGCTTTAGTTGGCGGTGAAACAGCCGAAATGCCGGGTATGTATCATGGTAATGACTATGATTTAGCAGGATTTTGCGTTGGTGTTGTTGAAAAGTCGGCTATGATTGACGGTAGCAAAGTACAAGATGGT
Organism: Gilliamella sp. Bif1-4; assembly: GCF_001690535.1. Taxonomy (NCBI): domain Bacteria; kingdom Pseudomonadati; phylum Pseudomonadota; class Gammaproteobacteria; order Orbales; family Orbaceae; genus Gilliamella; species Gilliamella sp. Bif1-4. Next base: position 269,810 of record NZ_LZHC01000062.1, read on the forward strand.
GATGCATTAATTGCATTAGCATCAAGCGGTGCTCATTCTAATGGTTATTCATTAGTGCGTAAAATAATTGAAGTCAGCGGTGTAAATCCTGCCACTGAACAGTTAGATGGCAAAACTCTTGCCGATCACTTACTTGCACCAACTAAGATCTATGTTAAGTCTGTTCTTGATCTTATCACTCAAGTTGAGGTGCACGCTATCGCCCATATTACAGGTGGTGGATTTTGGGAAAACATTCCTCGTGTTTTACCTGAAAATACTCAAGCAGTCATTAATGAAGCTAGTTGGCAATGGCCAGCAATATTTAATTGGTTACAACAAGCGGGAAATGTTAGCCGTCACGAAATGTATCGAACTTTTAACTGTGGTGTTGGCTTAATTATTGCTTTACCAAAACCGTTAGCCGATAAAGCAATTACTTTACTAAATAATCATGGTGAAAAGGCTTGGCTATTAGGCGAAATTAAACACGCTACATCAAGCGAGCGTGTTGTAATAAAATAAATTGTATTTTCATATTATCCATCCATTAATATAATGAATTAGATGGATAATATGCTACTTTTTCAGATCGTTATTGCCAGCTCGTAACAATTTGCAAACGTCTAACTGTACCATTTAATAAATCTTTTTTAGCTATTATTTTGTGACAAACGATCGAGTTACTTTATCACATTAAGGACTTACACATGCTACTCTATTTGTATTATATAAATGACTAGAAATAGCAATAGTATTAATGTTACCACCACCCGAACCAACGCTATACCATTCATTCCTACTTCGCGTTTGATAAGCCCAATAGTCGTATAAATCCCAGTCAGTACCAGGATAACCACTACTTGCGTCGCCCATAACGCCCCACTCATTAAAGAATCCTCCAACCCAGTGGTTACCGTCTCGGTAACTTAAAGCTCTTCGGTACATATTGATATTTCTACCTGGTATACCACTATTCCAACCAATATCTGGACGATTCGCATTAGTATAATCTTCAACACCAGGAATCCGATAACCATATCCTAAACTGTTACAAAAATTATGTGCATTCCAATACCCGTTTGCTTCTCCAGGGAGAGGGATAAACCAACGCTCTATTTTAAAATTATAAATTAAGTGACCACCAATATTATCAGAATATAATTTAAATTCTGTTGGTAAGAATTTTTTATTTTCCCAGCTTCGAGTTGGTCCAATTAGTTCAACTTTTAGAGCCCGCACCCTCTCTGGATAGCTAATACTTCCCCAACCATGCGTAGTTGCCGCACTTAATTGCAATGTTACGTTCCCTTCAGTTCCCTGTACTGTTGAGCCATTGACTGCAATAATTTGTTCTGGTGTAATACCTGCCAACAGCAGGTAGAAAAACATTTTGTTTGAGCCTGTCGTTGGAAAATTATTAGTTGGGTTGTTAAATGGTTGCACTTTAAAACCTTTTTTTCTAACCCAATATTCCCTTTGTTCATCACCTTGTTGTGCATGTAAACTTGGCTGTGCAAAACAGACTTTTGCATTTATTCGATTCGGATTAATATAGTAACTATGGTTCGCATTATTAAAGTAAGTAGTTTTAGGTATACCGTATTCAGTTGATAAGTAGCCATCCGTTGCACTTAATGTGAGCTGATAAGGAGCATTGCAAAAATCTAATTCCATATTTGGGTTAGCTTTAACATCCTCAGTAATATCTTTACCACTGCTATCTTGCCATTTAATCGTTAATTTGCCAGTTGCATTAATGCCTTCATCCCCGTCATCATCTCGACCATAATTATACGGCGCATTAACCAAATTAGTTAACGAAACTTCAGGATAATTTGAAACAGGCACTATGGTTTGAATATCAGCAAAAGTGTTGGTTATATTTGGCATCTCTATTGGATTGTCTATACTTGAGGTATCTACCGTTGCATTTGGGTAAAGAACGCTATTTATACCTGGCGGTATATAATTACTATTCGGCAGTTTTATGCCTAACAACCCTTCAACACTTTTTACCTTGTTCGCTCCACCATCAAACGTTAAATACGGTGCTGTACCTTGAATAAAGCTTGAAGTTTGCGCTGATAATGCCTGTAAACTTAGCGAATACGGTAATAATAACAATGGAGAAAAAAAAAACAACGATTTTGATAAAAATTTGCGCTTTAGCGACAACTTGAGCGATTTTGCCAGCTTCAATGACAAAAATAAGAATAGCGTCTGTTTTTGACTACTGTGATAATTAGAAAGATTTAGGGAATAAGATTGCCAATGCCTTGTGCCTAATATGATAGCTCATAACATTTTACCTGTCAAGTAAGTTTTTATTTTATTTGAATTTTTAATAATCAATCGCTTATTTAATGAGCGATTGATACTGCAAAAGTGTCTGAATTATAGACTACTTAAAATGACTTCGCTAGTTTTTTTGTTACTGTTTTGTAAAGATTTGTTAAGATTTAGAGCTAAAACTTGCGTTAAGGAATATAAATAAATGATTTTTAAATATCTGATAACGCTCAGGTAAAACGGCGTTTAATGTAATACTCCGTCACAGTCAGTTTATTGGCTTGTGACGGACTCAAATAGTTTAGTTCTATTAGGTTTAAGGCGTTACACAGGCAGCCCTAATATCAAAAACAGACGGGTAATTGAAGTATACGCCACCACCAAGCGCACTAACATAATATTGCATATCATTGTGTGGCTGATAAGCCCAAACGTTGTAAAAATCCCAATCGCTTTCAGGATAAGCGTTGATCGAGTTATTTGTACCGTTACTAGTCCACCCCCACTCATTAAATAATCCGCCAATCCAATTACCGCTAGCGTCTTGATAACTTAAACTCCTTTGATACCACTCTGAGTTTCTTGCTGGTATACCACCTGTCCAATCATTTCCATTCGCATTGGTGTAATCATTAATATTTGGAACTCGATAATCATTGCCTAAATTTTGACAAAAAGATTGAGCATTAACATAGCCTCCTGTGCTATATACCAACGCTCTATTTTAATAGCTTAAACATCGCCATTACAGAAGACAAATCGCAACTCCTACAAAAATCCGTTAGTGACACTACGCGTGGACGAATGGTTATTGAGCTATAAAATAATTTGACATTTAAACTATGAAAGAAAATCATTCAATTTATTATTACAAAACAAATAGATAAAGATATTATCTATCCAAGTATTAATAGAAATGCCACTAAAATTTCAAATGAATAAAGCCATTAAAAAAGGTACAATTACCAAAAATCAGACAAATAATAACTAAATCTATCTAGTTTAGTTATTGGCTATAAATTTGAGTTATTGTTGTGATAATTAGTTATCATTAAATATATAAACAGAATTATCCCCCCAAGTTCCAATATAAAAACGGTTATTATGATAGGCTAATGCCACAGCGCTGGGGAGCGATGTAAACAACGTAGTCAATACTTTGGTTTTTACATCAATTTTACGCAACATATTAGCGCCATTATCAATCACCGCGACCTCACTAGGCGAAATGGTTACAATACCAACGCCAGGACGATTAAAACCTTCGCCTATTTCTGTTTTATCGCCATTAGGTTGAATAAGTGTAAGATGACCACTATATTGAGAAACTACCAAACTATTATCGGGCAATTGAGTCACCCCAACGGGTGTAACTAATCCACGCGCAATAGTTGTTTTTTGACCATTTTCAAAATCAAGCGATACAATTTCACCTGTTGAGCGATTGGTAATTAATAATTTTCCAGAGTTAGACAAAGCCATGCCTGTAGGCGTATGATACCCTTGAGATATCTTTTGCGATTGCCCATTCTTCGCAATTTTTAGAATATAATTATCACTATATGATGAAACATAAATATTATCATCTACATCAATTACAATGCCTGCAGGCGAAGAAATATTTGAATAAACTGTTTCGCGCTCACCATTTACTTTAACTTTAACCACCGAATCATCTGACCAATTAGTAACATACATCGCCCCAGCACTGTCAAAAGCAATGCCAGTTGGAGCATTAAAGCGCAAAGCAATACCAGCCAAATCAGCCACACTTATGTTCCCATAAAAAGTAGAAAATATAAAAACAATAATATATAACAAAATTTTTTTCATAATAATTTTTCCTTTACATTAACTAACATTAGTGTTGGTCAACAATAACAATTTATTGACTCTGTAATGCCATTTTAAGGTTTGTAATTTGTTTTAAATGCGGTTTGATTACTATTTTTTATAAACCCAATACCAATCAACGCCAACGTAATATTTATAATTGTCAAAATAATGCAGGTAAGAATTACCCCACTCCAGTTTGTGGTTTCATAAACTATACCTAGCAAATAGGTACCAATACTCCCGCCAGCTAAACAAGATAATAGGTATAAAGACGAAATCGCACCCCGTGAATTAATTGGCATAATTTTATTCAAAATAGCAATAATAATAGGCTGGATAGCAAAAACAAAAAGAAATAAACCAAAAATTCCTAATACAATAAAAACTAATGTAGAACTGCAACCAATAATAATAACTGAAGCACTTACACACAATAAACTGATGATCAATAGCTTTCTTTCGCTCACAGTTTGTGACAACTTGCCAGTGAATATTGTACCAATTATGGCGCTCATGCCTGCAAAATTGAGCCACCCTAAAACGGTAGATGAAAGATAAAACGGTGTACCTTTTAAATAAAAAGTTAATAGCGAAGATAATCCAAGGTAAACAAAAAACAACAAAAAACCGACCATTAAAAAGATAACAACCGTTTTATTAAGCAACAATTTAGCCGCTGAAAGATAAGTTCCAGTAATACTCATATTAGACGTATTATTAGGCTTACTTGTTATGCCAAAAGGCACAAATAAACATGTACCAATAATTAAACAAGCATAACTAATAAAAGCAACTTGCCAAGAACAAATATCTGTCATCATAGCAACCACACTACGACTAAAAATAATTCCAATAATGGATGATGAAATCATAATCCCCATTGCTTGGGATAATTTTTCATTAGCGGTATTTTTTGCCGTATAAGCAAACAATGCAGCAGGAACAGATGATGCAAAAAATCCAATAAGCGACATAATCAACAAATACATATTAAATGAAGTAACCACCACCGATATAGCCAGGCAAACAACAGTACCTATACATCCTACCAATACTAATAATTTTGTTGATACCTTATCGGATAAAGGACCATAAATAAAAAATGAAATAGCATAAAAAAAACAAGATAAACTAAAAACACTCCGTGCATCTAAAATATCGATATCAAAACTTTGTGAAATTTCTTGAAAAATAAGTTGGCTTATATAAACCGAACCAACTAAAAGCATAATAAGCAAAGCAGAAAGAATAAGACTTGGCTTTATATATTCTGATTTTTGTATAGACATATTATTTAATTCCATAAACTCAATCCCTAATTTACCGCAGATAAACCTATCTCCACGTCTTTTGTAACTATGACCGAATACCAATATCCCCAATGCCTGTAAAGCCATGACTTGGTTATTCTTAGGATTAATAATATTGGCGTTGTCACTTTTGCGATAAAAAGCCTAACCCCAAAACAAGTAATATAGAAATACTTATTTTGTAATATAAAATTTATATCGCCAATAACATTAACCAATGCAAAAAACAAAAAAATCGACCATAATAAATATTTGATGATTAAAAAATGTGTAATACCAATAGTTAGGAACTAGTGAAATTTATGGACATGTATAGCAAAAGACTACCAACCGTTAAACAGCTACAATATTTTGTTGCTGTTTGTGAAGAGCTAAGTTTTCGAGGGGCTGCCGAAAAACTAGGAATTAGCCAACCCCCGCTTTCAATGCAAATCAAAAATTTAGAAGAAAAACTACAAACAACTCTATTTTTACGAAACTCGCACAACATCGTTTTGACAAAAAAAGGGGAATCACTTAAATCAGAAGTCACCCAATTATTAAATAACCTTTGTTCAATAACAAAAACAACGAAATTAATTAATATCGAAAAAATCACTATTGGTACAACCAAAACGTTGAGCTTTGACTTTATTCCTTATTTTAAAAAATTTTTTTCAGAATTTAGTAACGAAACAGAAATTTACCAGCTTAACTACACTTCAAAAGAACTACTACTTGAACTACATAAAGGCAACATCAATTTTGCACTCGTGTCAGATTATAAAACACGAAATATAAATGAAAATTCGTGCTTAATCTACCAAGAACCGATGATCTTAGTTTTACCAGCCAATCATCCAAGCAGCAAGAATGAAACAGTGGATCTCAATGATGTCTCTGATTTATCCTTATTTTGGTTCAAACAACAATTAAACCCATTTTTTTATGACCAATGTGAGCAGGTATTTAAAAGACTAAACTTTCCGCTTAGTCGCCGTGCTGAATTGCCCGACAATTTGTCCATGTTACTTGAAGTATCGTTAGGTAAAGGTATGATGCTTTTACCAAAATCAATGGCACAAGCTAAAGTCAATGGCGTGGTATATAAAAAATTAATTAAAAGCCAAGATAGCAAATTAATGATTAATATCTACCTGATCTGGCGCAAAGATCTCAAGAAAACTTCAACACACGAGGCCATTATCAATTATTTTCAACAATGGATAAATCGCCCTGAGACATAAAGGCAATTATTTTTGAATATGTAAATACCCCAAACTTAGTACACAACTTACGTAGAAAATTAAGCTGCCTGTTTTAATGTTTTATATTCAAGCGGTGCCATGTTATTTAATGCCTCATGCGGTCTTTCGGTGTTATAAATCGTTAACCATTCTTCGGTTATTCTCCTTGCTTGTGCTAAGTTGTTAAAAAGATATAAATCGAGTACTTCAGTACGATAGGTACGATTAAATCGTTCAATATAGCCATTTTGATAAGGGCTACCGGGCTGGATATAATCAATGACTATATCATGTGATTTAGCCCAGTTTATAAAGGTTTTTCCTGTAAATTCTGGCCCATTATCGACTCGTATTTTTAATAGATATCCATGATATTCGGCCAGTTTATCTAAGTAACGGGTAATCCTTCCTGCTGGTAAGTTGACTGCAATATCAATACCTAACGCCTCACGATTAAAGTCATCGATGACATTGAATGTCCTAAAGCGACGTTGATTACGGCTACTGTCACTCATAAAATCCATTGACCAACATTCACCTTGTTTATTAGGCACCAATAGCTTTTTTGGGCATCGTGGAGGAATGCGTTTTTTCGTTTTACTCTGAGATTAAGCTTTAATTCACAATACACCCGATAAACACGCTTATGGTTCCATTGATAGCCGAGCTTTCTGATACGATTAAAGCATTTAGGAAAGCCCCAGCGTAAATGCCGGTCTGTGATAGCATTCAACACCGAAACAATCACCGAATCATCCTGTAACTTAGGTTGATAATCGTAAGCACAACGGCTTAAGCGAACAATGGCACAACTCATAGCAATAGTAACAGAATGATAAACGTTTGATATCGAAGTTTCCATTCCGCCGTATTTTTCTCGCCATTTATAGAAAGTTGAATTGCCCATGCCATATTTACGGCACAGTTCCTTGACAGGAATACCTGCTTCAGCTTCTTTTAAAATAGCTACGATTTGATGTTCAGTCATTTTTTCATAATCAAATCCCCTTTTACTTTTATCATAGAGAATTTTCTACTTTTTTGCTGTACTATTTTAGGGGATAGTTACAACCATCCTCAAGATAGGGCTTTACAAATAGCAACTTAAAAGCCCCTCTTAAAAGATAAATTGGATTTTTATTATTCTGCTTATTAAGACGCCAACCACAAAATTGGCGTCGTCGGTCAAGTTGCGTAGAGGCTTATTGATGCTTACTTAATCACAAAGGTACAAACTATATAGTGGGTAGTCTTGCACTAAAGCTTTATTTTTGGATTACTTGAGCTTTATTTATAACATAAAATTGACCACAACTAAGAATTAAGGAGTGACACACATAGCCCCTCTATCGTTGCCTTTCCAAATTATACGGATCTGCCCACCAGCCAAGCTCACATGGTACGCATAGACGCTGTTCTCCGCTGGGCCTCTTGCCCAATACCAGTCTGGGGGAATCGAAGCATCATAATAAGCCAAGTATCCCCACTCAGTAAGGAGTCCAGCACCTATTCGACGATCGTGCCTATTAATCCTCCTATCTCTTACCCACCATAGTGAAGATGGTATAGCGCTAACTACATCGCCTGGGCATCCGTTATAAGACGCCCCACCATTAGCCCGATCAATACAGACTGCGTTGGTCACTTCGTTGATATTTGCCATACGATACCCCAAACTAGAACACCAAGATTCTTGTATTTGAAAGGTCTTCTCTCCTTCCGGGTGATGGAATCTATAATCAGCACGGAACGCAAACCACTTCTGCAAGACAAATCCATATTTAATTACCTCGTTCCCCTCTCTATCTCTACCTATTATCTCAAAGGTCTGCGGTAATCTTGGCTTAGCAATTCGATTTGGATATGGATTCCGCCATTGAGATACTGCTTCAGGGCCTGTTAACCGAACCTTAACACAAACATATATTTTACATCTTTCATGAGTAAAATTATTTTCTCCAGCATAAGCATAGCTCATTGTAGCGCTGATGCCTTCATGTGTAACAGGTTCCCATGTCAATTCATCGGCATCTCCTCTTATGGCTAAATAAAAATATAACCCATTTGCGCCCGTAGTTGGAAAATTAAGCGCATATGATTCCGGATTGGTAGATTGGATTAAGAATCCATAATCAGAATCCCATATACCGGGGATGGGAAGCCCATTTTCAAGATCACGAGGTATTGCATACATAACCTCACCCCATTGTGACGATGGTAGTATTACGGCATCACTACGATTAATCCTTCGACCATTTTTAACGGGTAATGCCTGTAAACTCCATAAAGAAGACAATAATAACAATACCAATACTAACAGAAATTTTCGGAATAATTTTGATAATAATTTGAAAAATAACTTTGAAGATATAAACGTGGCGGGGTTAAAAATCCAACTAGTGTGTTTATCTGATAAATTTAAGACATAGGTTTGCCAGTGCTGGTGTCTGGTGTCTGGTGTCTAAAATGATAATGCATTACGGTTCACCTGTCAAGTAAATTAATGATTTATTTTGATTTTTATATTTATTTGATTGTTTAATAAACTATTTCTTTAAAGAGGTTAAAGTATAGCCATTTTAAAAAAACTTGGCTAGTTTTTTATGCAATTTTTTAATTAGAATACGGTGTTAGTTTTTGTAAGTCTTAACTTTTGTGGAAATAATGAATATTGGTGATAATTTCTAAACCAAGGAATTAGTGAGTACCTAACAACCAATGAACATATAATCCTTACCATGTTATGAGATGTATTACGCCCATAAAATCGTTCACATAGAGCATTGATTTTATTTAATTTTTATTTTTATTAAAATCAACCAGTTATACAGAAATTTCTATTTTTTATACAAAAGACCGCCTACACGGCGGTAAACTTTCGTCAAAATAACGACTATAACGTAACGCATTTCTAAACCGCCTACACGGCGGTAAACTGAACTTACTTTTAACTGGCAGTTTTTGCAATTTTCTAAACCGCCTACACGGCGGTAAACAATAGAATTTCTACTCATACTAAATCCAACACTTTCTAAACCGCCTACACGGCGGTAAACAGTGATCAAATTGATCAGACAAGTTTTGCAGATTTCTAAACCGCCTACACGGCGGTAAACAAAAATAAATTTCCGTTTTATATTTTAAAGAATTTCTAAACCGCCTACACGGCGGTAAACTAAAAGCCAATATACTATAATTCCATTTAGCAAAAGGCAAACAGGATTTTTTCTGTCAAAAACCATTTTTTACAAGACATTATTAACCTTTTGTTTTTATTGATTTTAATTTATTGCTAAAAAAAAGGGTTAGCTAGATTTTATATTTTGAGGCAATTTTTAAAATGTATTTTCAAAAAATACATCTAGTGAGTTGATTTTATTTTAACTGTGAAATATTACTATACATTATTTTTCTCACTATAAAAAATATGCTTTATTGCCAATAAACAATAATAAAATTACAATAATTTCACTTTAAACCACTTAAAGCAAAAAAACATGATTACTTACCACGATGCTACATTAGAAGATTTACCATTTATTGTTGATGTTTATAATTCAACAATTGCTGGTCGCCAAGTTACTGCCGATACAGTACCTGTTTCTGTTGAAAGTCGATTGGAATGGTTTTACCAGCATAACCCTAAAAATCGTCCACTTTGGTTAATTAAATATCAAGATAGACCTTGTGGTTGGATTAGTTTATCTTCGTTTTATGGTCGCCCCGCTTTTTATAAAACCGTTGAGATTAGCTTATATCTTCATCAAGATTTTCGTGGTAAAAAAATTGGTCAATTTATGGTGGATAAAATCGAACAATTTGCTAAACAAGCAGGAATTGAGGCAATTTTTAGCTATGTGTTTCGACATAACTTACCTAGTGTTAATTTATTTAAAAAAATGCAGTATCAACAATGGGGGCTTCTTCCCAAAATTGCTGAATTAGATAATGTTCAGCGTGATTTAGTGATATTGGGTAAACGGTTTGATTAACTGGACTCTATCAATAAAATTTACCTATTCAAAAGGATTTTTAATGAGCACTTTTAATGATATTAAATATTACGCCAGTCAATCTAAAATCACAACAACGCTAGTAGTAATCAATATTCTGTGTTTTTTTGCATTTCGGCTTGTTGATAGCCGTGGGTTTTCGCCATTATATGAAAATCATTTTTTGATTGATTGGGGTGCCGATGTTGCGGAGTTAACTTTTTCTGGCCAATATTGGCGCATGTTTACTAATTTATTTATGCATATCAGTTTTACTCATTTAGCTATGAATATGCTGGCATTATGGAGCATTGGTCCTATTTTAGAACAGCGCATTCCTTGCCTTGCTTTTGTTGGCATTTACTTTTTTTCAGGGCTAGTAGGAAGCTTATCAAGTGATATTGCCACCATCAATCAAAATGTGATTAGCTGTGGTGCCTCGGGTGCTATTTTGGGTATTATTACCGCATTGTTGGCTTATTGTTTGGTGTTTAAAACCAATATACAAGAAATGCCAGTCAAAGCAATGCTGGTGAGTTTAGTATTAACTGCTGGGCTAGGGTTATTGCCATCTATCGATAATATGGCGCATATCGGTGGTGCTTGCGCTGGTTTTGTGCTTGGTGGCGCTGTTTCGTTATGTATTAAAACATTCAAATACCCAAGTAAGCTAAGTCTGCTTATTATTAGTTTTGTATTTATTGTGACTGCATTGGGGATCTATGTGCAATATATGCACTATGCTTTGCCTAGTGGTTATTATGTCTATTATTAATAATAAAAAGGCGCTGATTATCATTAAACAGCGCCTTATTTATACAAAAGCTATTTAAAAGCTATTTAAAATCCGTGCAGGCTCAATCTTACAAGCACGTTTAGCTGGATAATAGCTAGCAATTAAGCTAAGTAACATGGCGGTTATAAACACTATCACCACATCAAACAGATGAATTTCGGATGGTAAAAAATCGATAAAATAGATATTGCTATTTAAGATTTTATGCCCCATTAATGACTCAATAAAGCCCATGATGTTAGAAAGTTGCCATGACAGTATTACGCCTAAAATAACTCCAATTAGACTGCCAATTAACCCTGAAATCACTCCATACCATATAAAAATATGTTTGATTAAACGATTAGTTGCGCCTAGGGTCTTTAATATGGCAATATCACGCTGTTTATCTTTTACGGCAATGACTAAAGTGGATACAATATTAAAACAAGCCACGCCAATGACCACAATCATGGCCAGATACATGATTTGCCTAATCATTTGAATATCACGATACATAAAGCCAAACGTCTGTTCCCAGCTATTAAATAACAGATCTTCGTCAAGCCCTAATGCTGCTTGACCAATAAGGTTATTGGATTGATAAACGTCTTTTACATTTACCATAACGCCTGTAACGCTATCGCCCATATTTAGTAATTTCTGTGCATCGGTCAACGGAATTAAGGCCATGTTATTACTCAAGCTGCCACTTAATTCTAAAATCCCCACTACTTGCAAACGGACTCTTTTAGGTGGTTTGAGTTGATTTGGACTGCTCGAAACAGGAATTAATAAAGAAACCCATCCTCCTTCACTCATTGATAAATTTTTAGCAAGCCCTGCTCCAATAATAATTTGTTGGCTATCGGGCTTAAAATCTTGCCATTTATTATTCAGTACATAATTCGGTAGTGAACTGAATTGCATTTCTTGTTCAGGGTCAAGACCTTGTACTTGCACAGCACCAAGTTTGCTACCGTTTTCAATTAATCCAGTAAAATTAACAAATGGCAAGGCTGATACAATATTATTATTGTTTTTAAGTTCTTGTTGAACGTGTTGCCAATTATCTAAATTGCCGTACTCTGGATAGAATTGTCCATGTGGCACTACCGATAACACTCGATTGTGTAATTCACGCTCAAAGCCATTCATGGCACTTAAGCCAATAATTAATGCCGCAATACCAATAGCAATGCTGAGTGTTGAGATAATCGAAATTAACGACACCATACCACTTTTGCGACGCCCTTTTCGAAATTTTATGGCGGTAATTAAAGATAAATTCATATTAATTATCCATTAATTGTTATCTGATGGTGCGCTATCAGAAAGTTGACCATCTCTCATCACCCATTGCTTATCAAGTTTATTGGCAAGCTCAAGATCATGTGTAACAACCAAAAACGCAGTTCCGTGTTCACGATTTAATTTAATCAGTAGCTCAAAAATAGAATCGGCTGTTGATTTATCAAGGTTACCTGTTGGCTCATCAGCCATTACTAAAGCGGGGTTATTAATTAATGCACGCCCTATTGCCACTCGTTGGCGTTCTCCGCCAGACAGCTCGGAAGGACGATGATTTGCTCGTTTGACTAAATTAACCGACTCTAGCATTGCCATAGCCCGTTTTTTAGCTTCGTTGGGTAAAACTCCGCCAATTAATAGTGGCATTGCTACATTTTCAAGTGCTGTAAAGTCAGGCAATAGGTGGTGAAATTGGTAAACAAAGCCAATTTCTTGATTGCGTAGACGTGCCTTTTCTTGTTCAGATAATTGATTTAACTGATGTGATTTAAAAATTATTTCGCCAGATGTGGGATTATCTAAGCCACCAAGCAAATGCAGTAAAGTGCTTTTACCTGATCCTGAACTACCTATAATGGCGAGTAATGATTGTGAATAAATATCAAACGAAACATTTTTTAAAACCTCGGTCACCATTTTGCCTTCGTTATAAGTTTTATAAAGATTTTTGGCACTTAGTAATATTTGTGAATTATTCATAACGTAAAGCCTCGGCAGGTTGAATATTGGCTGCACGATATGCAGGATAAAGAGTTGAAATTAGCGATAACATAAGCAATCCAATAATAATTAAAATAATTTGCGATGGTTCAACCAATGAAGGTAGCAAAATACCTGCTAAAGATAAACCTAACAATTGCATGATTTCGTTTAAGTTAATAGCAAGTAGCAGTCCTAAGGCGCTACCTAATAACGTGCCAATTATTCCTGAACTTGCACCTTGAATAATAAAAATTAACATAATTTTAAAGCGAGACAGACCTTGTGTTTTTAAAATAGCGACTTCGCCTTGCTTTTCCATAACCAGCAAGCTTAATGAAGTAATAATGTTAAAAGCCGCAACAATCACAATCAGGCTAATGAGTAATCCCATGACATTTTTTTCCATTTTAATGGCTTGAAATAATTCACCTCGTTTAGCTCGCCAATCTTTAAAGACTAATCCTTCAGGTAATGGGGTGTTGGTTATCGAGGCAATATCCAGTGGTTTATCTAAAAATAGACGCCAACTGCTAATCATATTAGGAGGATAACGTAATAAGTTTTTAGCGTCAGATTGATTGACATAAATAAGCGTTTGATTGATATCGTGGTTAACCGTAAACAGTCCTACAATATTAAATAAACGCTGGGAAGGTATACGCCCAACTGGGGTAATTTGACTTGCATCTGTTACCATTAAACGTATTTTATCGCCAACGGTTACACCTAATTGATTGGCTAACGTTTGCCCTATGATAACATTGTACTGCCCTGCTTGAAGATCTAAGAGCGATCCACTATAGATATAATCATTAATAGGATCATCATCTTCTGGGTTAATGCCCATTAGTGTGCTTACAGTGATACTTTGCTCACTTTGCAAAACCACATCACTCGACACTAAAGGACTAATACGATTAACACCTTGAATCTGATTAAATTGCTCACGAGTAATGACCTTAGGATCTATCCTACCTTGAGGTGTTGTGATCTGAGCTTGAGGTAAAAACTTTAAAATACTACTTTGCATCTGATCTTCAAGCCCGTTCATGACTGATAAGACCACAATTAGGCCAATTGAACCTAACATAATCCCAATCATCGACAACCATGACACAAAGCGACCAAACCCATCCGTTTTTTGCCCGTATACATAGCGCAAACCAATAAAAAATACTAATGGACGAAATATTTTTGACATAAACGTATATATTACCTGAAACTTTTTTACAAAGTTTTGCTAGTTAAATGCAAGGTGCTTATCATACAGGATTAAACAGTTATAGAAAACAACCTCATACTTACGTTATAATCTGACAATAAATTTTCAGCGACATCAACGAACTTATCATGTCTAAAACAGTTAATATTTCAAACTTAATCCCTCAAAAATCAGGTGAAGTAAAGCAAATTGGGCAGCTAGTTGGCTCTTCCTTATCACAATTTTGCGCTCAAGCTATAGATGCACATGAAGGTATAGTTGTGATTGTCACTGATGATATGCAACAAACCTCGCGCATTCATGAAGAACTAAAGCAGTTTACCTCCTTCCCTTCTATTATCTTTCCAGATTGGGAAACATTGCCTTATGACAGCTTTTCTCCTCATCAAGATATCGTATCAGAACGCTTATCTTGCCTTTATCATCTTGGACATTTAACCAAAGGGGCGTTAATTTTACCCATTAATACCTTAATGCAAAAAGTCTGCCCACAAAGTTATTTGGGTGGACATGTTTTTATGATGAAAAAAGGCTTACAAATTAGCCGAGAACATTTACGTCTTCAACTTGAAAATGCTGGCTATCGTTCAGTCAGCCAAGTTATGGAGCATGGCGAATATGCTACTCGTGGAGCGCTTTTTGATATCTACCCCATGGGCAGTGATAAGCCTTATCGCATCGATTTCTTTGATGATGAAATCGACAGCATCCGTACTTTTGATGTCGAAACTCAACGTACCTTTGATGAAATTGCTGAAATACAATTGCTACCAGCCCATGAGTTTCCTTTTGATAAAACAGCTATTGAGTTGTTTCGTAGTCAATGGCGAGAACAATTTGAGGTTAGATTAGACTCAGAAAGCATCTATCAACAAGTTAGTAAAAATATTTTGCCAACCGGTATTGAATATTGGCAAGCACTGTTTTTTAACGAACCATTAACACCTCTATTTTCTTATTTTTTAGCAAATAGCTTAATTATCAATACAGTTAATATTGAGCAATATGCTAACAAATATTGGCAAGATATTACCCAACGTTATGAAAGCCGTAAAGTCGATCCTATGCGACCATTACTTGCACCAAATGTTATTTGGTCTAAAACTGACGAGATTTTTGCCAATTTCAAAAACTACCCAAGAATGGTTTTATCGCATGCAATAACGACAGAATCAAATAAAAACGTTAATTTGCCTTATGTAGTATTACCTAATATTGCTATTGAGATCCAACAAAAAGATCCTTATTTGCAATTTCAAAAATTTGTTGAAAATTTTACAGGAACAATCATCTTTTCGGTTGAATCAGAAGGACGCAAAGAGGCTTTACAAGAAATTCTTGGACGAATTCGTATTCATCCCACTACTATCGATTTACTTGATGAACGAAAAAACAGTGATAGCCGATTTTATTTAATTGTTGGATCTAGTGAACAAGGCTTTATCAATCAGCAAGATAATTTTGCCTTTATTACTGAAAATGAGCTATTAGGACGGCGAGTAGTTCGTCGCAAAAAAGAAAATAAACAAGCTATCAATACTGATTCACTTATTCGTAGTTTAGCTGAGCTAACACCCGGTAAACCCGTTGTCCATTTAGAACATGGCGTTGGTCGATATGCAGGACTTACCACATTAGAAACAGGGGGGATTACGGCTGAATATCTTATTCTATTATATGCCAATGACACCAAGCTTTATGTTCCTGTTTCATCATTAAATCTAATTAGCCGTTATTCTGGTGGCGATGAAGAAAACGCACCACTCAATAAATTAGGTACTGATGCTTGGAGCAAAGCACGGCAAAAAGCGGCCGAAAAAGTACGAGATGTTGCAGCTGAATTACTCGATATTTACGCTGAACGTGAAAGTAAACCTGGGTTTGAATTTAAACAAGACCGAGA
Organism: Gilliamella sp. Bif1-4; assembly: GCF_001690535.1. Classification (NCBI taxonomy): domain Bacteria; kingdom Pseudomonadati; phylum Pseudomonadota; class Gammaproteobacteria; order Orbales; family Orbaceae; genus Gilliamella; species Gilliamella sp. Bif1-4. Next base: position 286,358 of record NZ_LZHC01000062.1, read on the forward strand.
GCAGTATGAACTATTTTGCCAAGGGTTTCCTTATCAAGAAACTGATGATCAACAAAATGCCATTGGGGCAGTAATTGGCGATATGTGCTCTCCTTATGCCATGGATAGATTAGTCTGTGGTGATGTTGGATTTGGTAAAACAGAAGTAGCGATCCGCGCTGCTTTTTTAGCCGTTATTAATCATAAACAAACAGCAGTTTTAGTTCCTACAACTTTGCTTGCAGAACAACATTACGAAAGCTTTTGTAATCGCTTTGCAAACTGGCCAATTCGCATAGAAAGCCTGTCTCGATTCAAAACCGCCAAACAACAAAAAAGTATTATAGAAGCTCTTGGTGAAGGCAAAATTGATATTGTAATTGGCACACATAAATTGTTACAAGAAGATATCAAATGGAAAGATTTAGGCTTGTTGATTGTTGATGAAGAACATCGTTTTGGTGTCCGTCAAAAAGAACGAATTAAAGCAATGCGAGCAAACATTGATATTTTAACACTAACCGCAACGCCAATTCCAAGAACCCTAAACATGGCGATGAGTGGTATGCGCGATCTTTCTATTATTGCCACCCCTCCAGCTCGCCGATTAGCAGTGAAAACCTTTGTTCGAGAATATGATGATCTCGTGATTAGAGAAGCTATTTTGCGTGAAATTTTACGTGGTGGTCAGATTTATTATTTACACAATGATATTTCTGATATCGAAAAAGTAAGCGAAAAGCTGGCGGAACTGGTGCCCGAAGCTCGAATTACCATTGGTCATGGGCAAATGCATGAACGCGACTTAGAGCGCGTAATGAATGACTTTCATCATCAACGTTTTAACATACTTGTTTGTACAACCATTGTTGAAACTGGTATCGACATTCCTAATGCCAATACCATTATCATTGATCGTGCCGATAAATTTGGTTTAGCCCAGTTACATCAGCTCAGAGGACGAGTTGGACGTTCTTATCATCAGGCTTACGCTTATCTATTAACCCCACATCCTAAATTACTCACTAAAGATGCCAAAAAACGCCTAGAAGCAATTGCCTCACTTGAAGATTTAGGAGCAGGTTTTGCTCTAGCCACACACGATCTTGAAATTCGAGGTGCTGGTGAGTTATTAGGCAGCGATCAAAGCGGTCAAATAGAGACGATTGGCTTTAACCTTTATATTGAGCTACTTGATGAGGCCGTCAAATCACTAAAAGAAGGTAAAGAGCCAACACTTGAATCATTACTCAATAATCAACAAACAGAAATTGAGTTACGCTTACCAACACTTATTCCTGATGATTTTATTCCCGATGTTAATACACGTTTATCACTATATAAACGTATTGCGAGTATCACCGATCTTATCGAACTCACCGATATTCAAGTTGAAATGCGAGATCGTTTTGGTAAATTGCCCGATGCAGTGCTTTTTTTACTAGAAACCACAAAAATCCGTTATCACGCAATCCAATTAGGCATTACTAAGATCGAGTTTGGTGAAAAAGGCGGTTATATTGAATTTGGTAGTAATAATAAGGTGTCAGTCGATTACTTAATTGAAATAATTCAAAAAGAACCAAAAAATTATCGCTTAGAAAGTTCAAATCGATTAAAATTACAAAAATCAGAATTGCAACGAATCGATCGCATTGAATATATTAAAAATTTGTTGTCTGATTTTGCAAGTCATCAAGAATGATAACTAAAATTACAATAAACGACTAAGAGAGCCACAATGAAAAAAAGCACACTTACTATAGGAATAATTGCTGTATTAGGTATGGCTTATGCAGGTACATCATGGTACAGCGGTAATATGATTGAAGATCATATTGATGACCAATTAGCACTAATCATAAACAAAGTTAACCTGTCCCAAGATCTTTTTACATTTTCTGTTACTAAAAACCATTATGACAAGGGTGTTTTTTCAACAAAAGTACATTTAACAGTGGCCGTATCACCACGTGAATCGACTATTCAAGGTAATTATCCAAAAACCTTATTTGATGACGATGTCACTATCCATCATGGTCCTTTTCCTATTGCTGCGCTTGCAAAAGGGACTTTTTCCCCACAATTGGCTTGGTTACAATATGAAATGAGTCAACAAGCAAATCCAACACTTTGGAAACTAGCGGGCAATCGACCGTTTATTAGTGGACATACAAGCGTGAGTTATGACGAATATATTACCGTTAAACTAGCAAGCAAAGCGATTAAAGCCTCGCAAAACGAAATCCCAACCATTCATGATAGTATCTTAGATATCAGTAACGGCAGTTATACCTTTAGTAGCTATACCGATGGTTCTGACATCAAGGCTGAAATCAAACTGGATAAATTAGTTTTTCTTTCTGACGATACCCATCATTTTAACTTTGATGACTTTAAACTGTCATTAAAGCCACTGACTACCACAGAAGACATCGATTATGAATTTAATATTGGCAATATTAACTACAGTTTTGATAGCTTTATCTCAAAAGGGAATTTTAATGTCAACAATTTCAAATCAAAAGGTCGCATTAACTACAAAAATCAAAATATTGATGAGCAAAGCAGTATTGATAAAATTACATTAAATATAAAAAAATCCACTCCAAAAATCGAATCGGCGATAATGACTATTAATAAAATCGTGATGAGTCAAAAAAATATTTTAAATGACAGCAATAATACAATTGAAGGTTCGCTTGTAAGTCGTATTGGTTCGATTATTTATGGTCAACAAAATCTAGGTAGTGGATCATTTGATATTAACTTCAAAGGGGTTGGTAGACAATTTTTCGATCCTCACTTTAAAACAACTGTTCCTGACATAAGTGAGAGCGACAAATACAATATTGAATTTTCGTTAAATAAATTGAATTGGCACAATGCTAGTGGCGACATTAATGTTAACTTATTGTTTAATATATCAGAAATAAACAGCTCAAATACTGATGTAGAAAACTATGACAAAATAAATACACTTAAATTCAATCTCGAAGCTCCGTTTGATGTTTTAGCTAGTTTGTCCGCACAAATCCAAAACCCTAACACTAAGCATGTTACATCAGAACAAATTGCAAAAGAAAGCGTTGTAATAAAAACCAATGCCAAAATGTTTTTTAGTAGATCACCATTTTTTATCTTTAATAAAGATCAAACAGAAGGTATCTATTCTAATGTGGAGTATACAAAAGGCAATCAAAACGTAAAGGTGAATGGACAATTACTAGATAAAAAAGATTTTTTGGAAATTTCTAATTTATTTTCGCAACACTAACAAAATTATAAATTGTTCAATGATATTTGTTAATTTGGCGATTATTTTAGATTCAAGCATAGTAGTTAACAATATATGCACCATAATGTGCTAAGGTACTTATTTAAACTTGTATAGGTGCATTTTACAAAAAATCAAAAAACTATCGCCTAGAAAGCTCAAATCGATTAAAATTATAACAACCAGCATTACAATTAATTTATCACGTTGAATATATTAAAATTTGCTGGTTGATTTTATAAATCACTAGGAATGATAATTTAAAATATAATAAATAACTAAGAGAACTATAATGAAAAAAACCACACTTGCTATAGGAATATTTGCTGTATTAGGGATTGCTTACGTAGGCACTACATGGCATACAGGTAATATGATCGAAAATAACATCGATAATGAATTGATACAAATTACAAACAAAATTAATCAAACTCAAGACGATTTCACGTTTAATATTATAAAAAGTAATTATGAAAAGAATATCTTTTCAACTAAATTACATTTAACTATTACAGCATCACTTCAAAATGCTACAGGTGACGACGCTCAACCAAAAACCATATTTTCTGATGATGTTACTATTCATCATGGCCCATTCCCTATTGCTGCACTCGCCAAAGGAAGTTTTGCGCCTAAAATGGCTTGGTTAGAATATGAAATGAGCGAACAAACTAATCCGACACTTTGGAAGCTAGCTGGCAATCAGCCTTTTATTACAGGACATGCAGGTATAAGTTATGGCGAATATATCACCGTTAAACTAGCAAGCAAAGCAATAAAAGTTACCCAAAATGAAGTTCCATTCTTTTCAAGAATTGATGGTGCATTAGAACTTGGTGAAGGCAATTACACCTTTGGTAGTTATACTACTGGATCTGACATATCAACTAAAATTGAAATCGATAAAATTTTATTAACCTACCCTGCATCATTTAATTCAAAACCAGTTTCGGTTGTTATTAATAAATTCGTTATGGACGAAAAAAATGTCTTAAATGACGTCACCAATACTGTCGATGGCTCATTTTCAAGTAGTGTAGATTCAATTATTTATGGACAACAAAATCTGGGTAATGGCTCGATAGATATTGATTTTAAGGGGTTTGATAAACATCTATTTACTAATCAATTGGGAATAGGTTATCCTGACTCAGATGATACAGAACAAAAGCACTATATTAGTTTTTCGTTAAATAAATTTAATTGGCACAATCCTGCAGGCGATATTAATCTTAACTTAATGTTTAGTATGTCTGATATAGATAGTACAGATATCAATGAAGCTGATTACGATAAAATTGACTCACTAAAATTGAAACTTGAAGCACCATTTGACGTATTAGCGTATACGTCCGCACAGATCGAAAACCCTAACTCTAACAAGGTAACGCCAGAACAAATTGCTAAAGCAAATCAAAACCTACAAATGATGTCAGCCTTTTTCATAGGTAATTCCCAATTTTTGACTTCAAGCAATGGTGAAACCAAAGGTATCTATTCCGATGTTAGCCTAAATAAAGGCAGTGACGAAGTTAACGTAAATGGTAAAAAAGTGCCAAAAGAAGAATTCTTTGAACAATTATAATTAGCTAATTTATTGTTCAAACTAACCTATTTAGTTCCGCCACTAATTTTGGCGGAATTTTATTATTTTTAACTTAAGCAAAAAACATTTATGAATACAAATTCATCATCCACAACAGAAAACCAATTTAAACGAACCATGAAAACCCGCCATTTAATTATGTTGTCACTGGGTGGCGTTATTGGCACAGGTCTATTTTTTAATACTGGTTGCATTATTGCTACTGCTGGGGCTATTGGCGCTATTATTGCTTATTTAATTGGTGCATTAGTTGTTTATTTAGTGATGTTGTGCCTAGGCGAACTGGCTGTCGCTATGCCTGAAACAGGTGCGTTTCACACTTATGCTTCTCGCTTTATTAGTCCTGGCACTGGTTATACCGTTGCTTGGCTGTATTGGTTAACTTGGACAGTGGCACTTGGTTCAAGTCTAACTGCAGCGGGCTTATGTATGCAATATTGGTTCCCTACTGTTTCGGTCTGGATTTGGTGTTTAATTTTTTGTATCGTAATCTTTGCATTAAATATTATAACCACCCAATTTTTTGCCGAGAGTGAATTTTGGTTTTCAATCATTAAAATCATCACTATTATTATTTTTATTGTTGCTGGAGCTGCCGCTATCTTTGGTTTTGTTCCTATGAAAAATGACATGCCAGCACCTTTTTTACACAATATTACCGATAATGACTGGTTTCCTAATGGTATAACGCCAATTATCATGACGATGGTTTCAGTTAATTTTGCCTTTTCTGGTACCGAGTTAATCGGTATTGCGGCGGGCGAAACCCATAACCCTGAAAAATCGATTCCACTTGCCATTAAAACAACTATTTTAAGATTAATTCTCTTTTTTATTGGAACAATTATAGTGTTAGCCGCTCTACTACCTATGAATCAAGCTGGCGTTATTACTAGTCCATTTGTAATGGTATTTGAAAATATCGGTATTCCATATGCAGCTGATATATTTAATTTTGTCATTTTAACCGCCATTTTATCATCCGTTAATTCAGGACTTTATGCCTCTGGGCGTATGATGTGGTCGTTGTCTAATCAAGGTACACTACCAAAGTGCTTTGCTAAATTAACCAATAAAGGTATTCCAATGATCGCTATTGCAGTAAGTATGCTTGGTGGATTGTTAGCGTTATTTTCAAGCGTGATAGCTCCTGATACTGTATTTGTAGCATTAACCGCTATTTCTGGCTTCGCCGTGGTAGCAGTTTGGTTAAGTATTTGCATTTCACATTACTTTTTTCGAAAGCAACTATCTGAAAATCAAAAAAATGCCTTAAAATATAAAGCACCATTTTACCCTTTTGTGCCAATTTTAGGGTTTATTCTGTGTTTGATTGCTTGCATTGGTTTAGCATTCGATCCAGAACAACGCATTGCGCTTTATTGCGGTATTCCTTTTGTAATTGTCTGTTTTATTGCGCATCACTTTACCCAATCTTATCAAAAACGAGCAGTAAAAAATGACAAGTTATAATCCAATTAGTGCACTATTCAAACAAAAAAATTACATTATTATTGATGGTGCACTAGCCAGTGAACTACAACACCGTGGATGCGATCTTAATGATAGTTTATGGTCGGCAAAAGTATTAATTGAAAAGCCCGAACTGATCTATCAAGTTCATTATGACTATTTTAAAGCTGGCGCCGATTGCGCTATCACCGCCAGCTATCAAGCCACACCAGTAGGGTTTGAAAAAAAAGGAATTACGTTTGATGAATCTATCAAATTAATAAAAAAAAGCGTTGAACTTGCACAGCAAGCTAAACAGCAGTATTTGAATGAAACAAAACAAAATAAAACGTTACTGATTGCTGGGTCAGTTGGTCCCTATGGAGCATATCTTGCTAATGGGTCAGAATATACTGGCGACTATCAACTAACTGAAGCTGAATTTATTGATTTTCACCGTGATCGCATTCAATCCTTGATTAATGCCCAAGTTGATATCCTTGCTTGTGAAACTTTACCTTCTTTTGCTGAAATTAAAGCATTAGTTAAATTGATACAGCAGTTTCCAACTATCAATACATGGTTTTCGTTTACATTAAAAGATGCCCAGCATCTTAGCGATGGCACACCATTATCACAAGTAATAGATTATTTAAACAACTTCGAGCAAATTGTAAGCCTTGGTATTAACTGCATTGCGTTAGAAAGTGTTACTCCAGCATTAGAAGTGCTAAATAAGCTTACAACCAAACCATTAATTGTTTATCCAAATTCAGGTGAACAATATGATCCAATAACAAAACAGTGGCACAAGAACCATCAACATGATTGCACCTTCAAAAATCAACTACCAACCTGGACAAAATTAGGTGCAAAATTAATTGGTGGTTGCTGCCAAACAACACCGAATGATATTAAAGAGATTGTGAGATTATTAAAGGATTATTAATTTTATTGTGATTGGATTTTGAGCATGAAGAACTATTGTAGTTTTGCGATAATATATCAAACAGCTTCAAATTCAATCAAATTAAACCAACAAAACTGTCATAAAAATCATTGTGTTATTTGTTTTATCAAATTAACCACTGAGAATCTGGTCAATAACTTCCTAGTACAATGAAAAACTACTGAACAATTAATTATAAAACTTAATTGATTTGGTTATAAAAATAACAAAATAGAAAACGCACTTAAAATGATTATTTAACTAGTATGTAGTATGGCTATATTAATAAACAGAATGAACAGCATTATTAAATTTCATCCTGTTTTTTATATAGAGATTAACCTTGAATATTCAATCTTGCATTTTTTAACTGATTAACAAGATCTAACAGTGATAAATTGAGTTGATACATAAATTGTTGGTACGAAAAATTTTTTTTGCTAATTTCGTTTAATTGCAATTCCCAATGGGCTGTCATGTCAGGCATCGACATTATATCGGGTAGTGATAAAATCAGATTTTTACCCACCTCAGTTGAGCGAATTGCTTTGCCTTGTCGAGTTAAAAATTGACGTTTAAATAACAATTCAATAATGCCAGCCCTTGTTGCTTCTGTACCTAAACCATCGGTTTCACGTAGTATTTTTTTGATTTCGGGATCTTTAACAAATCTGGCAATCCCTGTCATTGCCGACAACAATGTTGCATCGGTAAATGGCCTTGGCGGTTGGGTTTCTTTGCTAAGCAGTTCAGTATCAATACATTGCACTGTTTCACCTTTTTTAACTAATTTAATTAATAAACTATTACTTTCATTATCGTCGTTATTAGCTTCTATTTGATTGTTTTTATTTCGAAATAAAACCTTCCAACCTTCATCAAGCATTTGGTTAGCTTTAGAAATAAATTTTCCACCTTTAATATCAACATCAATTTGCAATTCAGCATATTTATATGCTGGATAAAATTGAGCTAAATATTGCGTTGCAACGGCTTGATAAACGGCTTTTTCGTTAACTGATAGGTTATCCATTTTCGCTTTACGCAAGGTTGGAATAATAGCGTGGTGCGCCTCTACTTTTTTGTCATTCCACGCTTTTGTGCGTAAAGTGTAATCAGCATGACTAATTGCGGTTTGCAATTCTGGGCAGTTATTTTCGATGGCTGACTTTACCCCCGTAATTTGTTTTAAGTGTTCTTCTGGCAAAAAGCGACAGTCTGATCTTGGATAGGTAATTAATTTGTGTTTTTCATATAAAGATTGACAAACATCAAGCACATCTTGAGCACTCAGCCCATTTTTTTTAGCCATCTCAATTTGCAGTGCCGATAAATTAAATGGCATTGGTGGCGCAAGTTCTTTCTTTTTATTACTAACTTTATCAATTGTTCCTGATTGATTATTAATACGCTGACAAACATTTTCGGCCAATTTTTTAACTAAAACACGCCCTTCCTCATCCTGATAAGGCGCGCAAGCTTCGCTAGGTTGCCATTTAGCTTTAAATATTTCATTATCTTTGGTTTGTAACACTGCAAAAACTTCATAAAATGGTTTAGGTACAAATTGCGCTATCTCTAAATCTCGTCTAACCACTAACCCTAAAATAGGGGTTTGTACTCGCCCAATTGATAATACACCTCGATAACCGTTTTTTTGACCAACAATAGTACAAAGCCGACTCATATTAATTCCATACAGCCAATCGGCTCTAGCCCTTGCTAATGCCGAGGTTGATAAAGGAATAAAATCTTGATTGTTGCGTAATTGTTGCAATGATTTTTCAACAGCGCTAGCATTCAAATCGCTAATTAAACAGCGTTGAATTGCTTTGCGTTTATCTGGCGATAATTGGCAATAATTTAAAACTTCATCTACTAGTAACTGCCCTTCCCTATCTGGGTCACCAGCGTGTACTATTTGCTCTGCTGACTTAATCAGATCTACCAAAATATTAAATTGTTTTTGTGTATTGCCTTTAGGCATTAATATCCATTTTTCAGGCACTATGGGTAAATCATTAATCACCCATTTTTTATATCGAGGATCATAAACTTCTGGTGTAGCTTGCTCAAGAAGATGACCAATACACCAACTAACCACATCGCCATTACTCGCTTTAATAAAACCATTACCTTTTTGAATAGGTTTAGGTAATACGTCAGCGATAGCCCTTGCTAAGCTGGGCTTTTCGGCAATAAACAAACGATAAGATTGATTAGGTTGCATAAGAATAATTATTCATTAAAATTTCAAACAAGATAAGTTTGAATCGGTGTTAATTTCATGGTTTTAAATAAAAAGTCAATTATATCCTTATACTCAACTTTATAAACGTTCATAAATTTTCATCCATTTTTTAACGATGCTTTATTACCACCATTTTTTGTATTTAAGCCAAATAACTGAAATAACACAAATAATAACAAGTAATAATATTAATCCTACAAAAGACCAACCTTCACTACTAAAAGGAATACCAGCTAAATTGACGCCAAGCAAGCTGGTTAAAAATGTAATGGGTGTAAAAATTATGGTAAAGAGTGACATTAAATAGATTCTTTTATTGGTTGATTCAGCCAAGAAGCTATTAATTTGTTCCATAATTGAAGCTATTCTTAATAAACAGCTATCAATATCAGATACATAATGATTTTGTTGATAGGAAATGTCATGCAAGCGTTGGCGATCGTTATCATCAATCCACGATATTCTTTCAGTCGAAATTTTTACAAAAATATCGCGTTGTGGTGATAACAATCGGCGTAAGACGATCAACTGTTTACGAACTCGACCAATTTCTTTATAAGAAAAGATACGTTGGTTTAAAACAGATTCCTCTAACTTAATGATTTTATTGTGAACACTATCAAAAGATAAATTAACTTGATCACTAATTAAATCAGACATTTGAATCAACCAATCCGCCACATCTACAGGACCAATTCCCTTTTCTAGATGATCCTTTAATTCAGCAATAGCCGAAATTTGTTGATGCCGTGTTGAAATAATCATGTTATCAGTTATATAAAAACGAAAAGTAACAATAGGATCGGGAAGCTCATTGGGAACAAAATTAACACCTTTTAAAACTACTAAAACACCCGACTCAAAACGAATTTCCTTGGATATTTGCTTAGGTTTTAACAATTCGTTTTTAATCAAATCAGGAACTAAGTTAGTATTATTTACCCAATTGATGGTTTCTTGTTTAGCAAAATCTAAATGAATCCAAAATGGTTGTGAAATTGAAGGCTCACTGTTTTCATTAAGTGGTAGCGCTTTGCCTTTACCATCTAACTGGCAACAAAAAGCTGGATTAGCTTCTAAAAGATGTGAAACAGAAATAGAATTTACACTATTTTGATTAGTCATTACCGATCTCATTTATTGTTTTTTCAAATTATATACCTAATTTAGCTTAAATTGGAGCCATCAACTAGAGTTTTATTATTTTACTTAATGCATTAAACCCAATCCGTTAAGCTCATACTGATACAGGTTAAACCCATCCAACAGCTCAATCTAGTCTGACAGAATAAAGCGACCAATATCCAGATCATAATACCTGAAAGTATTGTAATGTAAGCTGGTTTTCCTATATAAATATTGTCTTCAATACCAACTGAGATGAGGTTAACCTGACGGCTATTATTTATAAACATATAAATCATCTTCACACACTAATTTAGAAAAAAATTCATTAAAGCTATTGCATAGAAAAAGAGTACTCTTATCTTGATTTTCGCTCTAAAATCGTTCAGGTAGCATATTGATTTTATTTAAGTTTTTGTAAACAGTGTTTTTTAGAAAAATCAAACAATTACATTATATTTTTATTTTTGATGAAAACTAAGGCTTGATTAAAGCATTTTGGCTGGAGCATCAATTTTATTCGATTTTTTACACTCTTTTAATAAAAAGCCTCCCTCCCATCTTATGCGATCAGTGACAATTCATCACTTTGTCGGTATTATATTGGATATTTTATTATAATTGGTTAGGTTTAGTGTGAATATTCAACAATTATTAACGCAACGTGTTTCGCAAGCTATGATTATGGCTGGTGCAGATAAGAACTGCGACGCTTTAATTAAGCAATCAGCTAAAGTGCAATTCGGTGATTATCAAGCTAATGGCATTATGTCTGTTGCTAAAAAAATGGGAATACCTCCTCGAGAACTTGCTCAGACGGTTTTACAGCATCTTGATATCGATGATATCGCTGAAAAAGTTGAAATTGCAGGTCCTGGTTTTATTAATATCTTTTTGAAAAATAGCTGGATTGCTGAGCAAAATGAAGTTGCTTTAAGTGGTGATAAGCTTAATATTACTTTACCCGCCAAACCGCAAACTATAGTAGTTGATTATTCGGCGCCTAATGTCGCCAAAGAGATGCATGTTGGACACTTGCGTTCAACTATTATTGGTGATGCTAGCGTTCGTGTTTTATCTTTTTTAGGTCATAATGTTATTCGTGCTAATCATGTTGGTGATTGGGGAACGCAATTTGGTATGTTAATTGCGTATCTTGAAAAGATGCAAAATGAACATGCCAATGATATGGATCTTTCAGATTTAGAGTCATTCTATCGCGCCGCTAAAAAGCATTATGACGAAGACGAAGTGTTTGCCGAAAAAGCTCGTAATTATGTAGTGAAATTACAAGGTGGCGATGAATATTGTCGTGATATGTGGCGTAAGCTAGTTGATATTACCATGACGCAAAATATTGCCACTTATAAACGTTTAAATGTTACGTTATCACTTGAAGACACTATGGGTGAAAGCATTTATAACAGCATGCTACCTAATATTGTTGCCGATTTAAAACAGAAAGGGCTTGCGGTTGAAAGTGAAGGGGCGATTGTTGTTTTTCTTGATGAGTATAAAAACAAAGAAGGCGAACCGATGGGTGTTATCATCCAAAAACGTGATGGTGGCTACCTTTATGCAACAACCGATATTGCTTGTGCTAAATACCGTTACGAAACGTTACATGCCGATCGTATTCTTTATTATACTGATTCCCGCCAACATCAACATTTAGAGCAAGTTTGGGCTATTGTTCATAAAGCTAAGTATGTACCAGAATCATTAAAGCTTGAACACCATATGTTTGGTATGATGTTAGGTAAAGATGGTAAGCCGTTTAAAACCCGTTCTGGTGATACTGTTAAATTAAATGATTTGCTAGATGAAGCGTGTGAGCGCGCAACAACTTTAATTCGTAGCAAAAATCCAGATCTTTCTGAAAGTGAGCTTGCAAAAATTGTCGATGCGGTGGCTATTGGTGCAGTTAAATATGCTGATCTTTCTAAAAATCGGACTACTGATTATGTTTTTGATTGGGATAATATGTTGTCATTTGAAGGCAATACCGCACCTTATTTGCAATATGCTTATACCCGTGTGTTATCAATTTTTAAAAAGTCCAATATTTCCGAAGATAGCTTAACAGCTAATATTCGTTTGAAATCTGATAAAGAGCGTGCTTTAGCAACTCGTTTAATTCAATTTGACGAAACAATTTCAACCGTAGCAAGAGAAGGTACACCGCATATACTCTGCGCTTATCTTTATGAAATTGCAACGCTGTTTTCAAGTTTTTATGAAAACTGCCCTATTTTAGTAGCCGAAAACGAAAGTCTGAAACAAAGTCGCTTAAAATTAGCTTCTTTAACAGCTAAAACACTTAAAACTGGCCTTGACATGCTAGGTATTAAGACAGTTGATAAAATGTAGATAAACCGCCACCGATGTAAATGCATGGGTGGCTGTTTTTGCTAACATACCTAACATTTTGAACTATTAACGAAATATGATCAGTTTTATTGTTCGTCATCAAAATAAGTTAATGGCTCTGTTGCTGTTATTTATAACAATCTTTGCCATTCGTTTATATCCACATCCCCCACTTTCAGATCCTCTGAACTTTTCAAAACGCTATTATGATAATAATAACCAGCTAATTCGAATGACATTAGCCAATGATGATCGTTATCGTTTATGGACGCCTTTAGAAGATATTTCGCCTGATATTGTTAATGGTTTGTTGTTACACGAAGATCAGTGGTTTTATTATCATGTTGGCTTTAATCCATTTAGTCTAATTAGGGCCTTTGGAGCAACCTATCTTGGTGGTGGAAATCGTCAAGGTGCTTCAACCATTACCATGCAACTAGCACGAATGCATTGGCGGTTAAATACTAAAACCATTGGTGGGAAGTTGCATCAAATTGCTAGGGCTATACAGTTAGAGTTGATGTATTCTAAACATGATATTTTAGAAGCGTATTTAAATTATGCCCCTTTTGGTCGCAATATTGAAAGTATTGGCGCAGCGTCATTTATCTATTTTAATAAACCACCTTCACAAGTCAATTTGCCTGAGGCGTTAACTTTGGTGGTATTACCTCAATCACCAACATATCGAGTTGATCGAAAAACAGGATTTGCTGGCAAAGCGTTAGTTAAAGCAAGAAATCAATTATTTCAGCGTTGGCAAGAAAAATATTTTGTTGATAGCAATATTGTCGCTCTTTTTTCGCAAAAGTTGGTTTTGCGTCAACCAGAACGAATGCCTTTTGGTGCACCGCATTTTATTAATCAAATCATTCAACAACAGCAAAGCAATGCTCAAGAAATTAAAACTACGTTAGATAATAATCTGCAAAAAATCATTAGTCGGCAAGTTAATTTGTTTATTGAGCGAAATCGCGTAAAAGGTATTAATAATGCGTCGATAATTTTGGTTGATACCCAAACAATGAAGGTTAAGGCACTGATTGGTTCGGCTAATTATTTTGATAATTCTATTCAAGGTCAAGTTAATGGTACCCTTGCCAAACGTTCACCCGGATCTACACTTAAACCGTTTATTTATGCGCTTGGTATGGACCAAGGTGTTTTACATCCTCGTACAATTTTAAAAGATGTGGCAACTGATTTTGGTTCATACACACCAGAAAACTTTGATCGTAACTTTCGAGGCCCTATTTCGGCAACCGATGCATTAATTCATAGCCGTAATATTCCTGCTGTATCAGTGGCCTCTAAATTGCATAATCCCTCTTTTTATCAATTTTTGGTCAATGCTCATATCCAAAAACTCGCCGACGAGTCGCATTATGGTTTATCTTTAGTGTTAGGTGGTGGTGAAGTTACTGCACAAGAGTTAGTCGGGTTATATGCCATGCTAGCCAACGAAGGTCGTTGGCAGCCATTGCAATTTATTGAAGCCGACGACTCACCCGAAGCACAAAAGCTGTTAAGTCCACAAGCAGCATTTATGACCATTGATATGTTGAAACAAAATACCCGCCCACAAGATGTACTTAGCAAAATGCAAAAAAAGGTGGTGCCCGTTGCTTGGAAGACAGGTACATCATGGGGATTTCGTGATGCTTGGACAGCTGGAACATTTGGTAACTATGCTATGGTAGTTTGGCTTGGTAACTTTGATGGTAGTGGTAATAATGCCTTTGTAGGCGTCGATGCCGCCACACCGCTCTTTTTTAATATCGTTGAAAGTATTAACGCTTATTATCCTAACTTGCGTGAACCTAATCGCCCATTACCTCCAAATTTAAAGCGTATCGATATTTGCCTAACCAGTGGCAATCTACTGACTCAATGGTGCAAGGCAAAAGGTAAAACGTGGTTTATTCCGGGTGTGTCACCTATTAATCCTGATACTATTTTTAGACCCGTGATGGTCGACAATCAAACAGGTAAGGCTGTTTGTCCTCCTTATGATTTAACAACCTCTCACTTAGCTGTTTTTGAATATTGGCCGTCAGATTTAGCCGCTGTTTTTGCTAAAGCGGGGATTGCTAAAAAAGCGCCACCATCAACAAAACATTGTCATTCATCACAAAATTTTTTAGGCGAACCGCCAAAAATAACTTCGCCTCTTAAAAATGTGGTTTATCAATTTAGAACCACTAAACAAAAAAATGAACAAATTAGTTTTACTGCTAATAGTGATGGTGATGTTAAATCACTTTATTGGTTTGTTGATAACAATTTTATTGGGCAAACCGAACCACGTAAGGCTCTTAGCTGGATCCCAACACAAAGCGGGACTTTCAAAATTTTAGTGCTTGACGATATGGGTCGAAGTGATTCACGGAATATAAAAATCGAACTGTTTGATTAATTAATATGGTAGTTCACCCCAAATGTTAACTACTATCATCCTTTAAGTCATATTACTTGTTTGGCAATATTTATCTCTAATCTATCAGTATGATCTTTAGCAAAGTTGGCAAATTCAACAAAATGTGACGTTGTGTTGTGAAAATCAATTGCCTGCTGTGATGCCCATGTTTCGATCACTATGAAGATATTTGAATTATCTATACTTTGATTAAGTTCATAGCGTAAACAACCTGCTTCAGCTCGACTACCTGCTACTAGACGTTTAAAAATTGGCTGAAATGCGTCATAGAATTCTGGTTTAACTGTGATTGTGGCAATAATATTTAATTGACTCATGTTAGTAGACTACCTATATTTCAAAATAAGTTGCTTGTGTAGTATAAGCTTGCTACTGCTAATATCAAAAAGCAGTATTTAAGGTTAATAATCTCATTTTTGTGACAACTAATTATTTTTATTAAATAATTAGTTATGATTTTATTTCTTAATTTATTGGTAATTAACTTTATTAAAAACTATTTTTTGAAGTAAAAAATCTAAAAAATAATACTTTAACCATTTCATTTATTTATACATTTTATAAATTATAGTACTTGCTATTAAAAATATTTTGGTTAGAATTTCTGCAGTTTTTTATCGACACGGTGTAGGCACAATGATCAATTGTAACTCAGTAATCTTAATCATTAATATTATTGATTCCATTTTATCCTCCTTTTTGGGGGATTTTTTTTGCCTATTGCGCCCGATTTTATCAACTTCATTTAAAATGATTGAATTGTAGAGGCATATTATGATTGAACATAAAAACATGTTATTAACCACAAGAGACCAAAGTTTAAAAGCCTATTTAATGAATAATATTAAGCAAAATGGCGGATGGGTTAATGCACATATGCATGCTGATCGTGCTTTTACTATTTCGGTTGATAGCTTTGATATCTATCAAAAACAGACTTTAATTGAAAAATGGGATACATTAGATAAAGTCAAAGCATCAATGAGTGAAGACGATTACTATCGTCATTTTAGTATGGCGGTTGAGCGTATGATTGAGCAAGGTGTAAGTGCCATGGGATCGTTTGTTGATATTGATCCTATTGCTGAAGAACGAGCAATTAAAGGTGCCTTAAGAGCACGAGAAACTTATAAAAATGACATCACCATAAAATTAGTTAATCAAACACTTAAAGGTGTTATTGATAAAGAAGCACGTTATTGGTTTGATAAAGGGGCTGATTTAGTTGATATTATTGGCGGTTTACCACGTCGTGATGAGCGTGATCATGGTGAAGGTATGGGACTTAAACATCTTGATGTGTTAATGCAAACAGGTAAATCATTAGGCAAAATGGTGCATGTACATGTTGACCAATTTAACTCACAAGATGAAATCGAAACAGAACAACTTACCGATAAAACCCTTGAGCATGGTATGCACGGGCGAGTTGTTGCTATCCATAGCATTTCTATCACTGCACATAGTTTAGCATATCGCCAAAAACTCTACAAAAAAATGAAAGAGGCCAAAATGATGGTTATTGCTTGTCCTTTTGCTTGGATCGATAGCCCTCGTCGTGAAGAACAAGGTCCTACTCGTAACTCATTAACCCCTGTTGATGAACTGGCGGCTGCTGGTATTCCTGTTGCTATTGGCACAGATAATGTTAGTGATTATATGTTACCATTTTCAACGGGTAATATGTGGGAAGAACTTAAATTGTTAGTAACAGGATGCCGTTATACCGATTTAGACAATGTGATTAATGTGGCAACTAAGAATGGGCGAATGGTGCTAGGTATTGATTGATTTGAGATAGAACAAACTTATCAAAATAAGTTACTCATTCATATTTATTTTGAAAAAATGATACCAATATTGATTCTGTAAATAAATTTGTGTATTTGACTATTTTTGAACATCTCTAACGAGTAAAAAATAGGTTGAGAGATGGTAGTAGAACTATCCAAAGGAATAAAAACCAAGAAGATTTAGGTAAATTAACGGATATTATGAATAAATTGGTGATATAAACAGCATTAAATAAAAAATACCTCAGAATTTAAGTCATAAAAAATAACAGAAAAATGCGGTAGAACCTTTAAATCGTATTATTTGCCATACATCAAGAAACGTAAGGTTTTACCGACTAATGACTCAGTAAAAAAATCATCTAACTAGCGATACAACAAGATTCAAAAAATGGATTATGCAATTCCAAAAAAGAAAAGTGTAATGAGTCTGTTTATTACAGAGTTTGGTGACAAAACAACCGTCATTTTAACTTGCAAATATACAAAACTTAGAATCGGTGCTATTTCCCAAAAAATAACTCTAATATATTGTCACTAATTTTTCTAACACCAACAAACTCAAGTAATATTCGCCTTGCCTCACCAGCATCTCCTCTATCAAGTGCAACCTGAACTTCTTCCGATGCGATAAAAAAACCAATTCCCCACATAGCATGCCCCAAAGCAGAAAGATAATTTGTGATTTTATCGTTAGCTGACGCTAGATAACGAGAAGTTCGAGCAATACTTTTCTGCATTTCTGGCGATAAATTGAGATAAGTCTTTTTAAGATTGTCAAAATAATCATAAGTTATAAACTTTCTGTCAGGGCTATTAAGTTTTAACCAAAATTCAATATTATCTGGTGCTAACTTAGCGCCTGCGGCATCTAAACCGGCAATATTTTTAATATGCTCAAAAGCACGCCCAATTCCCTCGGTTTGTTCGATAGATTTTAATACCGATGATGGAATACCATTAACTGATGTCACTTTGAGATTATTCAATAATGCAGGTAATTGTGTGCCACCAAAAACCCGCCCCGAGTCCATTCCAAATCCACCAAGTACACGAACATCACCCACTGCACCATCAACAAAACGTTTAGAAATAGCATCCCATGCGCCATTAGGTTGACGGCTGCCATTGCTGTTTGAGCCAAAAAGGAATTCAATTGCTTTGTTAGATAACTGACTACCTTCACCTTTACCAAAGATCTGCTTTAACTTCCTATTTAAAGGTGAACCATTTAAATCAGCATCAGCTAAAAATTTAGCTGCCTCAGTATTATCGATAAGGCGAAGAGAAGAGTTATTTTTTAATTGATCGATAATTTCTGATGTATGCACGCCAGAATCTAACATCCCTGAATAGAGAATGGTTGTGTTGCCATGGGTATTTATATCTAATTGCTGTATTAAATCACGTAATCCATCGGCATCCTTGATCTTAAATAATCGTTTTTCCGCTTCTTGTTGAGTCAATCCCACCATATTGGACTATTCCTCCAGTATAATAATTGATTATCTTGTTAACTTACCAAACACTAAAAATTACATCTAATCAGTGCTTCCTCATTAGATTCTACATCTCTAAGTCCACTACATTTATAGACAGCTAATGCCTCTTTTAAAATGGTTAACAAACCCGCCTTCGACATAGTCGATAAACAACTTGGGTTCATTGACACAATTTCCCAAGCAATTTTTATAGGAAATGAATTAGCATATTCCAAACCGATCGCTTGCAAATCGCTAGGTTTCCAACGACCAGTTTCCAAAATAAACTCAATATTCTGACCATCAATATGCAGGATAAACACCTGCTTATTCGTTGGTTCAGGGATACCGGAAGGGCTATCATAATTTAGCACCCAACCACAGTTAAATAACCAATACCCTCGTTCCTTATCCACACACCAAGCGTGTTGGTGAACATCAAACTTCTTCAATAGTTCAGGCATTTTGGTACCAAAGCGGCGGTACTTATTCCATAAATTATCTAAATCATATTTTTTGGCATCTTCTTCCGACACATAGGCATTGACAAATGGCATCAGTCACTCCTTAATTAAATTGTGTTAAATAAATTTGGGCTCTGTTATATAAAATATAAATGCAGATAAATAGAATTATAAATAAGATAGTTGGTTTGTAAATAACCCAAAACAGATTATAAGTATTCATTATCAGGAGACAAACTGATTAAATTATCATTATAATTTGTTTAATAATTGATCGGTAACAATATTGAAATACGATTGAAAGTTATGCTGATATTTTGAAGGGGATAAGTCGATTTGAATTTAGAACATTTTTAGAGGATGGTTGTTTTTATATCTAATTGCTGTATTAAATCACGTAATCCATCGGCATCCTTGACCTTAAATAATCGTTTTTCCGCTTCCTCTTTAGGAAATCCCACCATATTGGCCTATTCCTCCAGTATAATAATTGATTATAGTGTTAGCTTAGAAAATACTAAAAATTAAACTTAAAAAATGATTTCTTATTAGTTTCCAAATTTCGAATTCCTCTACATTTATAAACAGTTAATGCCTCTTTTAAAATGGTTAACAAATCCGTCTTCGACATAGTAGGTAAACTACTCGGGTTCATTGACACAATTTCCCAAGCAAATTGTATCGGATATAAGTCAGTAGATACTGACTCACTAGGATCCAAATCGCTAGAGTCCAAAATAAATTCAATATTCTGGCCATCAACATGCAGGATAAATACCTCCTTACTCGTTGGTTCAGGGATACCGGAAGGACTATCATAATTATGCACATAACCGCAACTAAATAACCAATACCCTCGTTCCTTATCCACACACCAAGCGTGTTGATGAACATCAAAACTGTTTAATAGGTTTGGCATTTTATGATTAGGCCAGATATTGTACTTATTCCATAAATTATCTAAATCATATTTTTTAGCATCTTCTTCCGACACATAGGCATTGACAAATGGCATCAGTCACTCCTTAATTAAATTGTGTTAAATAAATTTGGGCTCTGTTATATAAAATATAAATGCAGATAAGCAAAATTATAAATAAGATAATTGGTTTGTAAATAACCCAAAACAGATTATAAGTATTCATTATCAGGAGACAAACTGATTAAATTATCATTATAATTTGTTTAATAATTGATCGGTAACAATATTGAAATACGATTGAAAGTTATGCTGATATTTTGAAGGGGATAAGTCGATTTGAATTTAGAACATTTTTAGAGGATGGTTGTTTTTATATCTAATTGCTGTATTAAATCACGTAATCCATCGGCATCCTTAATCTTAAATAATCGTTTTTCCGCTTCTTGTTGAGTCAATCCCACCATATT